>JANXXV010000853.1 GCA_025350445.1 Bryobacteraceae bacterium
GTGACCGCCTGATAAGCGGTGTCCGCCGAATTTCCAAAGATGTCCGTTGTGGGTACGCCCACGAAATCTGTCGTATTTGTCACATTGCCGGACCATCCTGCCGCGTAGGCGCAACCGCTAGAATTCGGTGCAACTTCGAAGTCGTTGTTGATGATGGTTTGAACGCCCCCAACCGCTGTTCCCTGATGATGCAGGGATCCGAAGAACGTATTCTGATTTGCGTAAGTGTTATAAAGGCCGGTAATGAAACCTTTTGCTCCAGGCGGGGCGGAGGCCGCTGGAACATACGGCGTCGAAGCTGTGCAACCGCTGGCATTCGCGATTGGCATATTGAAGGCGACACCGGTAGGCTGACCGTCTGTAAAAAAAAGTATGATGTTCAGCGCCCCCGGCTGGTTCAGCCCAACCAGTTGATCGTAACCTAGCCAAAGGCCCATCGCGCTACTGGTTGAGCCCTGGCAGATAATCGAATTGAGTAAAGTCGGAACATTAGGGGATGCCGACTGGAAGTTGTTTGCTATCGGAAAATTGACGAACGTTGAACTTGCGAAAGTAACCAGGGTGATGTTGTCGCGAAGGTTCGAAAACTTGTTGACGAAGTTGACGGCCGCCGCTTTCACGGCCGCGCACGAACCACTTGTCGTCAGTGAACCCGAGCGGTCTACAACCATGGCAATATTTACATCGCGGCGCACCGCCTGAGCGCTGGCGTTTACAGTGCTTAAATTAACACCGACGTAGCGCATGAATAGTGCAGGTGAATCGACGTTGGCCGTGACCGAAACCTTTCGCTGAAACGCAACGCTGAGGTCCACCGTAGGCACCGCTACTACCAAATTCGTTGAGAGAAGATATCCATCCGGGATATTGAGCTTTACGTATGCTTGCGCAGCATTCTGGGCGGAGGCGATTTGTGCTGCACTATTGGCGCCGCGGGCTAGCGCCCGGGCGCCGGCCAAGGCCGCCCCATCAACGGCTCCCTGAAGTTTCGCCTTCACGATATACAGGACGCTGGCGTCGATGGCAAGACCGATCATTGGAATAATGACGATCATGGTCATCGCCGTGAAAACCCACACAAAACCTTTCTCTCTCGCCCTAATCCGTCCCATCCGTAGTCTCCTGTGCGGCCAACCCGCGGAAATCAAAAAATAAATCTCGTGTATACTCCAGGGGAACTGGAGAAAAAGAAATTTAAAGCTGGATAAATAAAGTAGGATTCCGCTACCCACGCGGTGTCACCCTGCTGCTGCGTCATTCCGGCCGTAGTCAAAAGTGGCGTGAAACCGGAGGTCTGGACAGAACTATCGGAGTTGGTAAGGTATACGTTTGCTGAAATATTCCCGAGAGAATCCATTAGCGTGGGCGTCGGAGTGCCAAAATTGCTCGCCCGCAGGGCGGCGTTTCCGACCGTCACTCTCTGCGTGATCACGGCTAAGCCTAAATTAGTACACGTCACCCCCGCGGCATCGCAGTCGGCTTGGTAGACTGTTATGACCTTTGTTAAAACTACGACGCCGTTCCCGCCGCTTGCCGTCATACCCGCGGCCTGAGCTAGCTGAACCGCGATGGCTTTATTTCCAGCTTGAGTGAAATCGACCCCATCGGCATACATGTGAGCGATGTCGCGGCAGAACTGAACGGAGTGAATGGACCGACCGAGGGAAATGCCTACGCCCACCGTGCCCAAGAACGCCAGCACCAGGAATGGGGCTACTAAGGCAAATTCAATGATCGCTGTACCGTGCTGTCTGCTTCGATTTGCTGGTTTCACATGGCCTCCGTGACTTTTACCTTCTCAACGAGCCGGCAGGATGTTCAAAGGTGGAGATTCCATCGCGTCGGAAGAATATGCACTAAATGTTAGGGCCGCCGGCCTCCAAATAGGTGCGAAAAAAGTCCATGGGTACCCAGTTATTTTCAGGACGAGTATATTGCCCGCTTGATTGCTTCCAACGCCACTTACCGGGTTACCCGACCGATCGTAGTAATTTAGCGTGACGTATGAAGCAATCGCCGCAGCATTGAGAAAGCCCATTGAGTTTTGTTGGACAACTGCCTTAATGGCCGCGTCCTGGCCCGATCCGCCGGTTTGTTGCGTGACTCCATACCGAACACCTTCCCGGGCGGCGTGGTAGAGAGTGTTCTCAACAAAAATAGCGAATGAGAAGTCTAACAAGGCGAATATCAACGCGAGTAAAGGTAGAAAGATCAGACCTGCTTCCACCACAGCCGCGCCCTTCTGCGAAGCCTGACGGGGCATGGCAAAGTCTTCCGCTGTTGCAGCCCACGGACCCGATTTTTTCGGCGCCGGTTCGAGTCGTTTGTTCG
>JANXXV010000892.1 GCA_025350445.1 Bryobacteraceae bacterium
GCCCTTTTGTGCAGCGGGCGGTGGTGGTGGATCCTGCGCGAACAAGGGGAGAGCGATCAAGATGGTGAGGAGTATCCGCATTGGGCTATGATACCCCTTTTCGCTTCAAAAGTTCGGCTTCAGCAGCTTCACACCATTCTCAAACGTGATCTTGCGGAATACGTCGGGCGTTGCCGAGTGCTTCAACGCGGCCAGCGTTTCCCTTGCTACACACTTGCCCTTCAGCGCCGGCTCTTGCGAGCCCTGGCCTGTTCCCCGGCCATCTCTGCAACTGCAATCGCTGCCGAACATCAGCTTGTCCCGGTGGCGCGCCAGAAATCCGGCGATGAATTCCGGATCGCGGGTCATAGCATTCCGGCCGGAGTTGGCCGATGTGTCCGCGTAAAGATTCGGATAGTCGGAAAGCATCTTGTCCGTCAGGCCGCCGGGTTTTATTTTTCCCGTGGGATAGGCGGTCCCAACTGAATTTTCGGCGCTGATATTCGCCCAGAAAAAGTCGGCGTGGCCGATGAACGTGGTCTTCGGAAATTCATTCAGAATCGCCGGAAGACGGCTGAAGCCGGTATTGAAGCCCGATCCGCCCGGCGTGTATTCCACTTCCTGGAAATGGATCAGCACGGGCACATTTACTTCCGCCGCCAGCGCATACAGGCGCTTCATCTCCGGCCCGTCGAGAGGGACGTGGAACTTGATCTCACCGAATCCCTTGCTGCCGCCCTTGGCGGAATTCCGCAAGATTTCGAAGCTCTCAGGCTTGGTGATGTTGGCCGAGGTGAAGCGGATGAACCGTCCCGGATGGCTCTGCACCTCGGCCTTCGCCTTGTCCTCCGCCGAGGCATTGGTCAGGAGGACGGCGTTGGTTACGCCGCATCCGTCCATGTGCTCCAGATTTCCGTTGGGTGTCGAGCGGAAGTGATGGTGAATGTCCAACACCTTCCCGCCCCAGGACGGGGCAGGCTGCGCTGCTAGATTTGCGGCTGTTGCCGTTGCCAGCGTGCCGGCGAGGAATTGACGTCTGTTGATCATATTTGTGGTTATCTTATACCCTTCGAGGTTATGGCCGCACGTCGACTGCGGCTGTCAGCAGCAAGGCCGATGGCGACTGACAATACGCATTGAATAGTTGAAATGGCCAGATGGCCGGGATGCGAAAGTCAAGTTGGTAGGTTCCGATCAGGCCGGGTGCGAGTCCGGCGAACAATACTTCGAATGGCCTGGGATCGTTCGGAACACCGACGGCTTGCCAATCGCAGGGTGTCGTGATGCGGTAAAGGCGATCCCCAGGAGTTGGCTTGCCGGTTTCTACTCTTCCGTCCACCGGTCCGTAGCCGATTGCATACATATGGATGACCTCGCCCGGCCGCGCAGGGTTTTCGCTCGTCACCAGGGTGGACCAGTTTTCATGGACGGCATAAGACGCTGGACCCAGGGCAAGCGCCGACCCGCCTGCCTCAAAGACGCCCGCATCGAGCAGTTGCTCCCACGCGGGTTTCGGCGGAAGGAAGCGGTTACGGGCCGACCTGTCGGGAAGAACCTCCCAAGGAACTTGGAACGCGATGCCGCGGGGCGAAGGCCCAAGGATTGGCATCGCCGCGTTCCCAATCTGAATCTCAGCGGTGAAGTCAGATGGAAATGCTCCGACGATTTCGTTCAGGCGAGGGCACGGTTTGCGGCAATGCACGGCTGAACAAATATCAGCTGGCGCCAGTGGCTCACGCCGGCATTACGCACGGCGTGGCGCTAGATCATTTTGGAATGCCGCTGACTGGTTTGGCTGCCTACGGGGTGGGCGGGGTGGCGGCTGCGCCGCGTACCTTCTTCCACAAACCGGGCAGGGGATCTTTCTCCCCTTCGGGCGGCTCATCTTCGCGCTCTTCGAGCCTGCACACCTTGCGCAGCCAGACGCCGCACCATTTGCATTCCTTCCAGCTCTCGTTCACGTTCAGGCCGTCAACTTCGTGGCCGCGCCGTTCGCAGATCGCCCGCTCTTTGGGATTGATCAATGCGTGCCGCCCTGTTCCAGTTTCGCCAGGCGCTTGGTTAAGTCCGCCAACAACTTGTCTACGCTCTCGGACCAGTCGTTGAGACGCACGAGGTTGGTTTGTCCGCTTTTGAGCCATCCACCCTGGCGGTCGAGCCGCGCGTCAATCGCGTCCAGTTGCGCGCCCACGCCGTCGAAGCGTGTGTGAATTCCGCGTTCGAGGCTATCCTTTACGTTCGTCAGCAACATCACGAGCCGGTCTTCCGTCGCCTTGACCGAGGCATCGATCTTCCCTTCGAGCCGCGCTTCCATCGCCGTCAAAAACTCTTTCAATTCGCTGTCCATCGTTCTCTCCTTATCCGAAAAGGTTGGCGCTAAGCTCAATCAAGGTCACCGACCTATTCTTGAGCAGGAACAGCTTGTTTGTATTCGGTTGACCCGAGCCGGGTTGACTCAGCGTAGTGCTGAAGTACACGTCATCGCCAGTGCCATTCGTTGCCAGATTCGAGATCCGCGCGGATGCACATGTCGCCAGGATCGCGAGAGCGCAGCATGATTTTAGTGCCGAAGACACGTTATAGCCCCATCCGCTCCAGCTTACGGTAAAGCGTCTTGCGTTCAATCCCCAAAATCTTCGCCGCGCGGCTTTTGTTGCCGCCCGCCGCCGCCAGCACCTTTCGGATCTGATCGGCTTCGGTGTCCGCCAGCGTGTCGCCACCGCCCTCGCGCGGGTCCATCGACTCAATCGCCGAGCGCACCGCAGCCTCGTCAATCCGGTTGTTGGGCGAAAGAATACTTAGCCGCTCGATGAGATGCTGCATCTGACGCACGTTCCCGGGCCATGTGTAGCTTTCCAGCGCCCGTACGCCAGACTCGGTGAGCTTCGCCTGTTGGTCGTAGCGCTCATTCGACCGCCTTACAAAAAGCTGAGCGAGGAGCGGAATATCGCCGCGCCGTTCCCTGAGCGGCGGGACTTCGATGCGGATCACATTGAGCCGGTACCAAAGGTCCTCGCGGAACTCGCCGTCATCCACGAGCTTCTTCAGATCCCGATTCGTCGCCGCCACCACGCGCACATCCACTGCCTTCGCCTTGGTGGCGCCCACCGGCTTGATCTCCCGCTCCTGCAGGAATCGCAGAAGCTTCAGTTGCGAGTTCAGCTCAATTTCGCCCACCTCGTCCAGAAAAATCGTTCCGCGATGCGCCGCCTCAAAGTAGCCGATGCGGTCCCGCTCAGCACCGGTGTAGGCGCCCCGCAATGCACCGAACAGCTCGCTCTCAATCAATGTCGGCGTAATGGCGCCGCAATCCACTGCGACAAAGGCCTGATCGGCCCGCGCGCTGTTGCGGTGAATCATGCGTGCGATCAATTCCTTACCCGTGCCGGTCTCGCCTTCAATCAGCACCGTCGCGTCTTTCGGCGCGGCAAGGGAGATCGTCTTGTAGATGGCGACCATCCCCGCCGAGCTGCCGATCATCTCCGTCTCGGGAAGATCCTCGGGTTCAATCTCGTCCCCGTGCTGAATGTTGAACGAAGCCTCGGCCCGCTTCACCGTGTCGAGAAGCCGGTCGAGTTCGAACGGTTTCGCGAGGTAATCGAAGGCGCCACCCTGGGTGGCGCGCATCACCGTTTCCATACTGCCCCGGCCCGTCATCAAAATCACCGCGCAAATGGGATTGGCCAGGCGCGCTGCCTGTAATACATCCAGGCCGGTGCGCTCGTCCAGGTAGATATCGGAAAGAACAATGGGGTACTGTTCTTTCTTCAACCGTTCCAGGGCTTCGCGAGTGGATGAAACCGCGTCGACGGAATAGCCTTCCAGTTCCAGAAACGTAACTACCGTGGTCCGGACCGAGTTGTCATCTTCCACTACCAGCAAACGCGACAATAAGAACCTCTACTTATGGATTCGATCTCAATTGGAGACCAACTTGGATGCAGGCGCCTGTTCCGGTGCAACTCCACGGGGCAATACTATAGTAAAGCAAGAGCCCTTCCCCGGTGTACTGGTTACCTCGATGTGCCCGTGATGATGAGTAATAATTTGATCCACAATGGATAATCCGATACCCGTACCCACCTCGCCGGAGGTTTCCGCTTTTTTGGTCCGATAGAACTTCTTGAAAATATTCCGCAGTTCTTTGTCGTCCATTCCGATACCCTGATCGCTGACCGAGAGCCGCAGGGTCTGCCCCTGGCCGATGCAGCGAATGGCGACCACGGTTTCAGCCGGGGAGTATTTGATCGCGTTTGTGAGCAGATTGTAGACGGCATATTCCAGTAGCTCGCGGTCGCCGGTGAGCGAGAATGAGCTGATCTCTTCCGTGCGCAATTCGATCTGCTTCCGCTCCGCCAGTGGCATCGCGCGCTGGATGCAGGTCTCCAGAACAGGTTGCGATTCAAAAACCTCCGCGTGGATATCGCTCTGCCCATCTGTCAGACGTTCAATATCGAGAAACGTCTGGATCATCTTCGCCAGGCGCTTGGATTCGGAGTTGATCATGTTCGCCATCTGCTTGCGTTTCTCGTCGTTCAGGTTGTAGCGGCCCATCAACTCGCTGGAGCCTTGAATGGCAGTCAATGGCGAACGCATCTCATGGGTGACAAAATGAATGGCCTGCTGATAGCGCGCCTTATCCGATTCCGACTTGCGCAGTTGCCGCCGCACCACGAAATACATCCAGGCCGCCGCGCCCACCACCGAGAGCCAAGCGGAGAGGACCGGCGCCAGGTACGGAAACACGATGCCGCGTGCAAAGGCAATATGCGGAACCACGTGCGCCAGTACCAACAGTCCGGTCCCCAATGCATACGCAGGGTAGCCCGTGAAATAGTAAAATACAATTCCCGCACCGGCCACGATCAGAAAGCAAAACCCGACCAACGCCAGATTCGAAGCCGGCACAAAGAATACGCCGTGCGCCATGGTTTCGTATGCCTGCGCGTGAATTTCCACCCCGCTCATTGTTACCTGGTAGGGCGTCATCAAACGGTCGCGGGCCTGCGATAGCGCCGTTGCGCCAACGAAAACGGCCTTGTTTCGGAAGCGTTCCGCCAGCGACGGATCCTGGTTCAAGCGCAACAGAGACACTTCCGGGATGCCGGACCTGGCGCCATCACCGGCGGGCGCCGAATAGCGGATCTGCAGCGCGGCGTCTGAACGGCGCACGGGGATCGACACCGAACCTACCTGCAATGAATCGGGAGACTCGACGATCCGCGATGCGCCGGATGCCAGCCGGAACACTTCGAGCGAGATGGCCCAGCGGCGGTCGTGCGCCGCCACCTTATAGAGGACGAGGGCGCGGCAGATGGGGTCGGGGTCGGCATGCACATGCCCCACCGCCGCCGCGTACTTGCGGAACCTTGGGAGCGGTTCCTCCCAGCGTGTTGTATTCGGAATCAGATCGCTGCCCAGCACCAGATTCGGCGTCACGCGAAAGGCCGCTTGCAGCGCGGCATCTTCGGCGGCATCCGATTCGTCGGACAAGATCAAATCGATAGCCAGCGCCTTCGGATGGACGGTGGAGATAAGTTGCAGTCCGGCGGCCAACTCAGTCCGCAACCGCCGCATGCCGCCGGAATGCGCCAGTGTATCCTCATCGATGGCTAAAATAACGGAACCCGGTTCCCATGGAGCAGGCGGCTGCAACTGAAACATCCAGTCGTAGGCGCTGCCATCGATGCGATTGGCCAGTGGAGTCCAGCCGGCCACAACGGCTACGAGCAAGGCTCCGGCCAGCACGCCGATGTAGCCAAGCGTAACTCTGCCGGGGCGCTGAGCCATGGTTTTATTTCCGTCTCGACAGAATCTTTTCGATCTCGGCTGCGTCCCGGGGCAGTGCGGCGGTCATCAGCGTGCCGCCGTTCTCAGTGATCAGCACCATGTCTTCAATGCGGATTCCGATGCCCTCTTCAGGGATATACAAACCCGGCTCCACGGTAATAATCATATTCGGCCCGAGCGGCAATGAAGGGTCCATGGGATCGTGAACATCCAGCCCAACATGATGGCTGACGCCGTGCGTGTAGTATTTTCCCAACGGCTCCCCATGTTTATCTTTTCCATGGGTGTTGAAGTAATCGACCACGATTGTGTTCAGGCTGTTCGGCGAGGTCTTGCCCAGCATCATGCCCGGTTTGATTGCGTCCAGCACGGCGTTCTGCGCACCGAGCACAATGTTGTAGAGTTCCCGCTGGCGCTCAGTAAATTTCCCGTTTGCGGGAATGGTGCGCGTGATATCGCTGCCATACATGGCGCATTCAGCGGCCACGTCCATGAGCACCAGTTCGCCGCGGTCGATGGTGCGGGTGTTCTTCGAATAGTGCAGGATGGCACCGTTCGGGCCTGAGCCAACAATGGGCGCATAGGCATGCCGTTCGCATCCGGCGGAGAAGTAGAGGCCGGACATCACCGCCGCCAACTGGAATTCCTTTACGCCGGGCCGCGCCATTTCCCAGGCCGCGCGATGCGCATCCACGCTGACATCGGTAGCGTGCCGGATTAATGCAATCTCCGCCGGCGACTTCTTCATTCGCAACCGTGCGATGGGCAGTTGCGCATCGCTGAAGTCCCGCAACGGCAGCAGCTTCTTCAGGTCGTCCACTTGAGGTTCGTCGAACAGCGTGAAGATCCGCTTCCCCGATTCAGCCCACGTATAAAGGTTGGCTTCGAACTTTTCGCTTGGCATTACGGTGTCGAAACCGGTGGCAGCCTGTACGCCGGAATCTTCGGGGGCAAGCTTCGGACCGGTCCAACGCTCCTGCTCGGAGTTCCGGCGGGGGATCAGCAGTACTTCGTTCGACGGCGTCATCACGAGAATGGCCCCTGGTTCGGTCCAGCCGGTGAGGTAGTAGAAATTGGCTTCCTGAAAGAAACCGGACCGCAAATCGCCATGTTCTTTTTCAGAACGTCCAAAGAGGATAGTAACCGCGGCGCCGTTCGCTTTGCGGAGTTCAGCGCGGCGGCCGCGATATTCGTCGAAAGAAATTTTGCCGGCTCCGGAAGCGGGAAGCAGAAAGAGTGCCAAGGCAGCGAACCCACGCAGAGCGGTCATGCAAGAAGTATAAAACAGGAATCACGAGCGAGAAGTACAAAGCAGAAGTATGCAGCAGAAGGACGGAACAGGAGAGCAAGGCAGGAGAAGAGAAGTACAGAAGTACAGAAGTACAGAGCAGAAGAACCAGAAAGAACTAAATGGAACGAGGTGGGGCGGACGCCCGCGTCGGCAACGGACCCCTGGTCCGTTTCTTTGAAGACGAGAACAACGCCTCTTAAAACACACTACTTCTATGTGACCTTATATCGGCGACGGCTTCCGCATGTCTACTCCATGCAGCAACCAATGTTTCTAACCTGGCGCCTGTTCGGCAGTCTTCCGGCGAACCGGCATTTCCCAGGCGGTTCGCTAACCTCCGGCGACGCATTCGCCGTCTTAGACCACTTACTGGACAACGCAGGCACCGGCCCTCTTTATCTCCGCCAACCCGCACTAGCCGAGATGGTGGTGGAGGCAATCCACTACAACGCGCAAGTTCTGGTGCAAGATGTTTTGCACGCTTTTGTGATCATGCCGAATCACGTTCATGTGCTCATCACTCCTTCAGTTCCACTTTCCAAACTGACTAAGTCGCTGAAAGGCATTACTGCGAAGCGTGCAAATGTGATGCTGGGCCGATCAGGCAGTCCGTTTTGGCAAGACGAGAGCTACGACCATGAGGTCCGTCACCAAAGGGAGTTTGAGCGGATTCGATTCTACATCGAGAACA
>JANXXV010000617.1 GCA_025350445.1 Bryobacteraceae bacterium
CGGAGGGCCGGGCGCGGGCTACCTCTACGTTCGGCGGGATCTGTGGCAGGAGTTGCGGCCGGCAGCGACCGGATGGGCGGCGCACAGAGATCCGTTCGCGTTCGACCAGGGCCCGATGGAATACGCGCAGGATGCGATGCGCTTCACGAATGGGACGCCGAATGTGCCGGCGATGTATGCGGCGAAGTCCGGCTACGAGATTATCGGCGAGGTGGGTGTGGAGAAAATTCGGCGCAAGTCGATGCGTCAGACGGAGCTGTTGATCGGGTTGGCGGATGAGGCTGGGCTGGGTGTGAGCTGCCCCCGGGACGGGGAGGCGCGCGGCGGGACGGTTACGCTCGACGTGCCGGACGGGAGCGCAGTGACTGCCGAATTGGCGCGGCGGGAGATCCTGGTGGATTATCGGCCGGGGGCGGGGATTCGGATTGCGCCGCATTTCTATTCGGCGGATGAGGAGATTGAATTGGCGATCCGCGAGATCCGGAAGATTGTGGACGGGGATTGAGAGCCGGCGGCGGGCGCGAGGGCGGCGGGCGTCAATGCGCAAATTGCCGGGTGTACTGTATACGAATTAGCTCCCAAGGAACTTATCCCTCGATGGGTTCTAGGCGGAATCCAAGCGCCGCCGTACCGCCCCGTTCCTTACCTGCCATGAGCTTCCCAAGGCTTCCCCGCTGGACAGATCGAAGACTACGGTTCCGCGCAAAATCTGCGTTAACTAGCATTGATCGGGAGCTCATAGTGGGCGGCAAATGATTATTGGCCGCCGATCGACGCCGATGAACGCGGATTTTGGGATGAACCCCTACGGTGAGACACTACTTGGGCTGTCTAGCTATTACTTGGACAATACACTAGTTTGTTTTTGGCCGGTTGTCCAGCAGCGTTACGCAGGGTTCCAGGCGGCTTTGCGGCTGGCCGTCATTAACCGCGAACATCTTTTTGCCGCCGCTCCAGAGCGTGCCGCTGGAATATTCGCCGTCCTTGCGTAACGCGTAGAAGTGGATGTCGAAGGACGCCATGCGGGCTGGATCGTTGTCGTAATTTCGCGCCACGCGCTTGAGCGCGTCGAGTACAGCTTCCTTGGGCGTCAGGCCGTGGCGCATGTTTTCGACGATTGTGTGCGCGCCGGCGATGCGGATGTTTTCCTCGCCGCGGCCGGTAGATCCGGCGCCGCCGATTTCCTGGTCCACAAAAAGGCCGGCGCCGATGATTGGTGAATCGCCTACGCGGCCGGGAATTTTCCAAGCAAGACCGCTGGTGGTGGTGACGCCGGAGATCTCGCCCTTAGCATTCAGGCCGAGGCAGTTAATGGTGCCCGTGATGGGATGCATCGCGCGATCCTGCGCATAGGCCAGCAGTGCTTCGTCCACATGTGGGAATGCCTCGCGCAGGGCGGCGGACGGCTTCTTGACAGGCGCATCGGTGCCATCGGTCCAGTTGTTGTGGCCGTTTTTGTCGCGCAGCGATTGCTTCCACAGCAACCAGGCAAGGCGCGATCTCTCGGTGAGCAGATCCTCTTCCTTGAAGCCCCATGCCTTGGCAAAGCGGAGGGCCCCTTCGCCCGCGAGCATGACGTGATCGGTCTGTTCCATGACGAGCTTTGCGATCTTGGACGGTGTCTTGATACCGCGGATGGAGGCGACCGATCCGCAGCGGCGCGTGGGGCCGTGCATCACGCAGGCATCGAGTTCCACTACGCCATCTTCATTGGGCAGCCCACCGTATCCGACCGAATCGTCTTCGGGGTCGAGTTCCACCAGGTTGACTCCGGCGACGACGGCATCGAGTGTGTCGTGCCCGGCGTTCAACATCTGCATCGCGCGGGCGCAAGCGACGAGGCCGTTGGCGCTCGCGATCACAATATTTTTGGGTGCGGCCGCCTTCGCCAATGGGACGGCGGAAGAGGCGGCTAGCGCCGCGGAGGCGCTTAGCCAATGTCGTCGACTGATCATGTCCGGAATCTCCTTCGGGTACATTAGAGATCATAGCGCCGTGCATATGAAGACATTTCTGCTACTTTTCTTGACGAATTCCCTGCTGTGCGGAGCCGAATCGGTGCGGGTGATGGAATCGGCGGTTGGCGTTACGCGGGCCGGTGCGGAAATACGCTGCCTGATCACCGAGGACGATTTCGACTTCGCGACGCCGAAGGTTCGAATACTGATTGTGGGCGGAGGAAAGAACACCGAGGCGGCGATGCGGTGGTTTTACGCATCACCAAGAGCGGGCCGGTATCGCGGCGGCTATGCGCTGTCCGCGATTCCCGTGGCGCCGGTGGATCTCCCGCGCGGATTCCCGCCAAAGGGCGATGCTTATGGCGGTGCGAACTCCGAAGCGCAGTATGTGTGGCGGTGGATCGGTATGCACGCACCCGACCTGGTTGTTGTTAGCGGCGGGAAGGGGGCGGGCCTGGTGGATGCGCTGGCGCACGCCGCGCCGTCTATGACTGGAAACATTCCGGCGGTGCCGGTGGTAGCGCAGGGCGGCCCGGAGCAGTTCGTGAAGCAGTTGATAGCCGCGGCGAACGGCAAGGGACCATCGCCCGCACGGATGGAATTACAGCGGCGGGTTTTGCGGACGCCGAAAGAGGTTGCGCAGCAGTTGGGTGTGAAGTATGGCCATAGTCTGGACGAAGTGGTCTATATTCCCGCGGTGGCGCTGATTGGGCGAATCCGGATGGGTGAGTTGAAGGACGTACAGCGCGTCGTGGAACCTTATGCGAGCGGCGCGAAACCGAGTTTGGATAAGCCCACGAGCAGTCACTTTCCGGGGCATCTGGTGTTCGGTGAGCTGGCGGACGCCACTCACGACCCGCGGTATATCGATCTGGTTCGGCGGGCCGCGGACTTTGCGTTCGATGAAAAGGGGAATCCCCGGGAGGCAATGCCCCTGCACAACGAGATGAGCGACGGCGTGTTTATGGGCGGTCCCATTCTGGCGCAGGCAGGCGCGCTTACGGGCGAGGAAAAATATTACGACATGTGCGTGCGGCATATCCAGTTCATGCTGCGGCTGAACTTGCGGCCGGACGGATTGCACCGCCATTCGCCGCTGGATCAGACGGCATGGGGGCGCGGCAACGGATTCCCCGCCCTGGGGATCGCGCTGAGCCTCTCCGAACTGCCGGAAAGTCATCCGGGATTCCCCGTGCTTTTGAAGGCATTTCGGGCGCACATGGAAGCGCTGGCGCGGCACCAGGACCCGAGTGGGGCGTGGCATGAAGTGATCGACGTGCGCGGAAGCTACCGCGAGCTTACGGCGACTTGCATGATCGCATTTGCAATGGCGCGCGGCGTACGGCTGGGCTGGCTGGACCGGGCGGCCTACGATCCGGCGATCCGCAAAGCGTGGCGCGCCGCGAAATCGAGAATGGCCGCGGACGGCACGCTGGTGGACGTATGCACGGGGACGGGAAAACAGAAATCGCTACAGGACTATCTGGACCGCACCGCTATCCTGGGAGAAGACGCGCGCGGCGGCGCCATGGGATTGCTGCTTGCCACGGAGATGGCGGTTTATTTTCGTTGAATGCCTAGGATTTCGAAGATGGCGCTTTCGGAACGGCTTTTGCGTCCAGGCCCGCGGTTGTGGCGGCCTTCACAAAACGCCCGCTGATTTCTATGGGCACAGTGGTGTCCCTGGCGCCGTGTACCAGCCTGGTCTTTATTCCGGCGGGCAGTAATTCGATGGGCGATGAAGAGCGGTAGCGGTCGGGGAATTGGGTGGGTGAACCGCCGATGAAGTCATCTACCGCTCCGTTGCCGAGGCGCAATTCCCATGCGCTGCGGAGGTCCGCCACTCCGGCCAGGGAGACGACGCCTTTCAGAGCGATTTCGCGCGGCTTGGAGGCTAGCCAGAACGCGAGGCGTCCGCCGGCGGAGAAACCCATGAAGGCTATGCGTTTCAAATCGAGCGGGCGCGAGGTGGCTAGCGTTTTCAGATATTCGAGACCGGCCAGCGCGTCGTCCATTGTCCCGGGCCATCCCCCGCCGGGCTGACCGACTCTGCGGTACTCCAGGTTCCAGGTAGCTACGCCAGCCTGAGCCAGCTTTGCGCACGCGTGGCCCATATGATCTTCGAGCTCGCCAGCTACGTTGGAAAGTCCGCGCGAGTTGCCCGTCGATTGCTCTGCGGACCGGAACAGTCAATCTGACCGAGAATTCCACGACTCTGCCATCCTGTTGCGCAGGTTCATAAACCCATCCCGCGAGCGCCCTCACGACGTTATCCGGAAGGCTGCCGCCCTTCGCTTCCAGCGAAAAGGGAACGCCCTTGGAATCGATCACCATATCCGCGGTCGTGTAGTCCACCGCATAGCCGCTGGTCAGATCCCATAATCCGCCTCGCGGCAGCTTCCAACCACCGGTGGTTTCACGCCCTTCTGCACGACCGCAGGCGGAACCGCCGCCGCAATGAAAACGATCAATAGAAATACGTTCATGGAATACCGGCCAACAATTGTCACAAGCGGTTCGTTACGAAACCAGTCACGGAACTATAACGAATTTCCTTCGTCTCCGCCTTGTTGGTGACCCCGCCGTATTTCTTCACGGCGCAAACCAACCTGATCGGCTTCAGGATCTACGTACTCCCGCCGCGCGCGACCGGTCACCAAAACGTTTCCGTGCTTTTTGGATTGGCAATGTACACTTCGAATGGCGCATCCATGACGGGCTTTGGGTCACCGTCAAAATAGAGATTGATTGACAGCTTGTGGTTTCCTTTCGCGTCTGTCTGGATGCTACGGTTGTCCAGAACAACATTTAACTGGTACAGCCCGGGGAATCCCGGCGTAGCCCCCATGTAAGCGATGGCCCCGCCGGCTGGTAGACCGCTTACTGTGAGTAGCGTTCTTGCAATTGTGTCCGCTGGTAGCGGCTGAAGGCCTTCCACACTTGCAGGAAGCACTCTTCCCAGGCCGGTGAGATAGAAAGTGATGTAGAGTTTTCCATCCACGGCGTATGCGTTCAGTGGTTTTTCTATCGTCGCTACTTCGCCTGTGAATGGGTTCTGCGCGATTACCAACCCGCCGCTCATAAAGAAGTAGGGAAGTGATTTCTTGACAACCAATTCCACTTTCTCTGAGATCAGCATCGTGCTGGCCGTTGACGAAGGATCTTTGGCCGTGACTTGGAGTTGGACGATAGTCCCGTCATTAATGTCGTTCGGCATGATGAAGTTTACCTGCGCGTCGCTCGCAAACGTCACAGGTAACGGTTGTCCATTAAGCAGAACTCGGGTTCCTCCCAAGGTCGTGGGAATGACCGGGCTCTCGTTTACAATGAACGCTTTTTTGTCTGCTAATCCGAGCAGGTTGCTTCCATACAGCGACTGCAGCGTGCCAACCGCTATGCCTACTCTAGGTCCCGCGGCATTGGTGACGCTCTGGGCCGTGAAGCTCGGAACCGCTGGCGGAGGAACTATTGCCGTCTGCTTGATAGTTGCCTGGAACACTTTAGGTCCTGACGTGTCCGTCAGAATGAAATACGTGTTGCCGTTGGCGTCTAAATCAACCTTGAAAAAGCCCAAAGCTTGTGCGGCCGTGCCAGCCGGAACTGTCTGGGCGTCGACGATGACGGCAAATTGTCCCGTCGCGGTGTTGGCGAGGTACAGCGTGTCATTGGGATTTTTTTGTGAGCCGAGTATCAAGGCAAAATCACCTTTTATACTGACCGGCTCTAATGCGCCGGACGGCTCACGAAGGTGAACCTCCTTGGTCGTTTCGCCCGCTAACAGTACTGCGTGATCTTTGCCGTCAATTGCTTTGTACGCCACAACGGCGTTACCGTTGGAAGGGTCTGCCACAAGCGTACAGCAACCGGTTGCTGTCAGCGTTTGCGGCTTATTAGCCGGAGTGCTGCTAAACAGCACTGTTACGGTGCCCGTTGAGGCATACCGGACGATCTCTGTCTCCAGAATGGTAGGGTTCACAGGGGCTCGCTCCGCAAGAAAACTGCCGGAAGTTTCTTTCCATACCTGTAAAATCTGGAATGCAGGATCCGTCTTGAAGACCTCGGTGAATTGGCACATTTTTTCGTGGGAGGAATACACCCCTGATGTCGGAGTGGCTCCCGTACGCACGCCGGTAAAATAGAAAGTCCCGTCCGCGCTGGGAAACGCTCCCCGAAAGGAGGCCAGAGGATCACCGTTTGAAACCGTGAACGATCTTGCGTCTGTGCACAAGAAGCCTGCCGCCCCATTTTCTATTTTTTGCACATACACGCTCACGGTCGGAAAATCGGGCACCGCGTCATAATACACGTTGTCGCCCAATACATACGAGAGTCCTAACACAATGACGCCGTTCACCAATTGCTTGTGAGCGAGCGAGCCTCTCAGAGCGCCTGTTCCTCGAAGCCACGGCTGGCCCGCTGCCGTGACAAAAAAAGACTGTTGTCCGTCGAATGCCAAGACCAACACTTTGTTGGTTGGCGTAATTCGGATGTAGTTGACAAACATCGCCCCAGGTACGTCCCGCAGCGGCTGGACTGAGAAATCGATTCCTTGCGCTTCCGCCTGAGGCCCCAGCGCCAAAAAGAACACAAAAGCAAGTAAAGATTGCCTGTCAACCATCTGATTCGTCCTCCATCAGACATAGATGCGTCTATAAATGCAGGCATCGCTGCCATCGGGATTATGTCATATTTAAGAATTTTGTTAAATGGATGTGGTAAGCGGGAATCCAGAAGCCGGCGGCTTATCGCCAAAGCGGGAACCGGGTCTGGGCGACGTATCTAAAGCTGCCGCCTGGTGTTCGGAACATCGATCGGACTCGTATGCAAGGACGGTGAGCGGGATACGTGGTGTCATCGCCCGAGCGGAGCGGATTGGTACCGGGGCTATTGCCTGACGGAGTACCATTTTGGTATTGTACCGATTGCGCTTGTACTAGCGGGACTTCGATTATTTAAGAGATGGATTCCGGCTCGGCGTAGGCGGTGATGCGCTCCACTTCCTCGTATAGATGTGCATCGTTGGTGAAGATGTCCTGAATTGGCTACATTTGCCGGTTGTACGCGGATCGCGCAGAATGGCCCGGAAGCCGTCTGCCTGCGCGATTGCTGTATGTCAACAGGTTTCCGCTGCTCCTCCGGAGCGGGTGTGAATGCGTAGATCATGGTCATAGCTTCACCCCGTCATTCCGTTCGCGATGTCGCCATTACTACGCCTGCCGGTAGGATTCCGACATTGATCCCACACTGCGGCGAGACCCTCACTGGAAAGATCCCGTCGGGCCCGCACGGAAAGGCGATCTACGATCGAGTCCGTATGCGGCGCGCCAGAAGCCACCGTGAAGGGGCACCAACACAGGATGAGCCGCGGTTGATTGCGGCAACCGCAGCTCACCAAATTGGTTGGCGTCTCTCCCGTATGTAATGCGCGCGTCAGCGGCAGGCGCCGGACGATCCAGAATGTCTCGTCCTACGCTGCCAGCTTATTGCAATCGACTACGGCATATAAATGAGCATGATGTCGGTCGAAGATGTCTTACCGGCACCGTCAGTAACAGTTAACGTCAGCGGGTATGTTCCGGCACCATTAACGAACTGGATGGTGGCCTTCGGATTGTCGGAAGTTTGCAGGATAGCGGGCACCTTGCCGCCGGGCTTGACCATGAAGAAATAGGTAAGCTTGCCAGAAGCGCTGGTAGATCCGCCGGCATCCAGCGTGATCATGGCCTGGTTTGTGGTGGTGGTGGAGGGATTCACCGATGCGTTGGTGATGTTAGCAGTGGAAACGCCATCAGACGATGTGTTGATTGTCCCGTTGAAGCCGTTGGGAAAGAATCCGCCGGACGTGACGTTGGCCTTGAATCCGTAGACTAGAAACAGCACTTGGCCCGGTGTGCGGGTTTGCGTGAGACCGTTGCTGTCCACTGGAAAATACTTCGATCCGGATGGGGGTGGCAGCACATCGGCCCCGTCGAGGAGCGATGTGGAGATGCCTAACCTGGCAATCTGCAAACGGATGTTGGCGGAGTGTGCAGATTCCACTTCAGCGATGCGTGCCGCGTAGCCGAGTATGCCCTTGTCCGAGATCAAAGGCGCGGCGCCGGCATAAGCGGTGACTCCGACATCTTCGAAAGATCGAGCCAATTGCAGGAAGTCCGTGGTGGCGCCGAAACCGAATCCTAACGCGCCAAGGTTGATGGCCGGTTTCGCTACCGGTACCGCGCCTGCCGCCTTAAGTGCACCGCGAATGAGGGTGACATGAGCGCGCTCGTCGGCGGCAATCTGGTTCGCGATGTCTTTGGTGAAAATTGTTGTGTTATCCAGATTCACAAGTTGCCCGCCAGTGGTTGCGCCGGCGGTACCGCTTCCGTCGATACCGACTCCCATCTGGTCGATCGTCTTGCCGGTGGTGGCGACGGTATAGAATTCCGCCTCGAGGTATTCGAGGTTCAACGCGAAGTTCAGAATGTCCGCGTCGGTAAGGGTTGCGCTTTGGGCCTTGGCAAGCTGGACTCCGCTACCAACGGCGGTTACCGCCGCGCCCGCCATTGCGAGCTTGGTCAGAAATGAGCGCCGATTTGGCGACTCCGCAACTATTTCGTCTAGAACGTGTTTTTTGGCCATTAGTGCCTCCTGAATGTGTAGGTTTCGTTCGCAAAGGCTAGATGCACTAGCATTGCTAATGATGTTACGTTACCCATCGCAGAGTTGGATCTCTCAGAGGCTCAATAATGTACAGCTTTATTAATTTTTAAAATCTGATGAAAACAATGAAACACTTCAGCACGTCCCGCATCTTATTTGGAATCGAAATCGATCACAGTGTAAAGGCCAACGTGGGGAATGCTGAACTCCGTGCCGCCGTCGCGGATGGTGAAGTCCTCTACCTTCGAATCGGAAGATTCATAGATGGAAACGCGCCGCACCACGTATGACCCTCGCAGGCGAATGCGTAATCCGTCGATGGGCCTCTTGCCATAATTAATGAGGTGGAGCTTCCAGTGGCCGCTGTCGCCGGTGAGATTGGCCAGTACCACCGCACTGCCGTAAATGCGGATGAGCCGTTTTTCATCAGTGAGCTTCTCCCTGACCTCGGCTGCGAAATCCAGGGGATTGGCGATGGACTTGCCTGCGTTGATATTCAGATCGGCCTTGGGGTCCGGCGCGGTTACGATGCGATACAGCAGATTTTTCCGGTGAAGCAGATTGAGACCTTCACCGGCCTGGGCGGAACCATCGTCCATTACGGCGATGTTGCCTAACTGCGGCCCGGCGGGACCCACCTGGTGCAGGAACGCATTCATTTTCGTGTACGCGTCCGCTTCCTCCGGTGCAACCTTTACGATGGCATCGGCGTCATAGGCGTGAGCTTCGGCCATGGCCAATTCCGCCGCGCCTTTGGGCAAGTCGTAGTACACTTTTCTGCCGGGGCTGCGCTGGATAAGCCAGCCGTTTGCGATGACCCATGGCGCTGTTGTTGCCGATGCGACGTTCATTCTGTACTGTACGGCCGGCACTGAAAGCTTTACCGCTCCCGAAACGTCCTGGTCTTTGAAAAGCAGGATAGTGGCGAGAAAGAAGGGCAGCATCACAGTTCGAACTCTTGCAGTCGAATCTTCTTAACGTCGTACTCGCCGAGCCCCAATCCAGCGGCGTATTCGATATGACCGGGTTCGCGGATGAACTGATTCTTATTAGGGTCGGTGGAGCGCGAAGTAATGATTTGGTCTCGCGAGCGGTCCCATACGGATCTGGCGTGTTCGGCTTTACGCTTGTTCTCGATCACGTCAATCAGCAACCGGTCCATGGCAACCATGTCCGTACCGAACATCATTTTCTTCGGGAAGAAGCCGTACTCGGACTTCAACTGGAACGGTCCGCCGTGCCAAATTCCTTTTAGACCGTCCATGATGTTGAGCACCGTTTTGGATTTCAACGGTTCCATGGATGCCAGCGTGCCAATGAAGGTCTTGGTGTTCGTCTTCTCATGGGCGTGAGAACGTGCGACGTTACTGAAATTTCCGTAGGCGATGTTCTTCAGACAACCGGTGACTCCGGCCGCGCCGTGATCCTTCATGTTGGGCACGTTGATAATCTTGGTAAACTTCCCGCTCACCAGCCGCACCAGGTTCGACCTGGTGTCTTCTTCGCCGAAGAAATTCACTTCCACGTAGGTTTCGGGATCGTAGTTGCGAATCGATCCGCGCGACATTTCCACCGCCTGAATGTTCACTTTCCGATCGAGATACTTTCCGTAGTTCACCGATTCGAGCTGATCGGGAAAGCGCTCATAGATGAAGATCTGGTCCGGCTTCACACCCACTGCGAGCAGATTGCGCACGATGTCGGCCACTACTACCGGATGCGACATGATTTTCGGCGCGCCCGAGCAATTAACTTTGATGCCCACTACGTCCGAAGGAGTGAAGAACCGCTTCCACGCGGCGGCGGGGTTCGCTTCGCCGGTAAGTGCGGTCATGCCGCGCTCGATCATCTGGCGGACGGTTTGCGGGTCAACCTTCTCCGTAGCCTCGTCAATCGACTTCGCCGCATGGACGGAAACCACGTTTGCCGGGAATCCCTTGTAGGGGTGCGGCTGATAGCCGCTTACCGATCTATATTTCGGAACATCACCGGTGACGCCGGCCAGAGCGGCGGGCGCCGCGGCGGTCCACTGCAAGAATGCCCGTCGTTGCATCATAATTAATCATAATATGACCAACAACAGACGTACCCTGCTGAAGACTGCGGTCGGCATGGCCGCCGCTGCCGGCGCCGCGCAAGCGCAGACCGGACCCACGAAGAAAGTGCACTACCGGAACGGGAAACCGAAGAGTACACCGCTGTTTTCGGGTGCGGTTTCGTTCGGCAACCTGCTGTTCATCGCCGGAAAAGGAGCGCATGTCCCGGGTGACATCAAGTCGCACACGAAGATTGTTCTGGATGAAGTACAGAAGGAACTGGAGAACGCCGGTTCCTCCATGGAGAAGGTGCTGAAGTGCAGCGTCTTTTTGAACGATCTGAAGGACTACAAAGGAATGAATGAGGTGTTCATGGGGCGCTTCGGCGAGAATCCGCCGGTGCGGACGACGATTGCGGCAGCGGGCGGAATTCCAGGCGACTCGCTTGTGGAAATCGACGTGATCGCCTATATATAAAGCCCTTTGGCGCGAATGTAGGCGAATACGTTTTCCGGCAGTTCGGCGGGAGCGGCGCCTTCGGCGAGTTCCCGCCGGATGGCCGAAGAGGAAACTTCCAAGACCAGTGTGTCCAGCCGGAGTACGCGTGCGCCGGACGGAATTGCGTAGTCGGGGCCGGGCCTCCCGACGACGATGAAATCCACCGATCGGATGACGTCGGCTGCGCGGCGCCAGGTGAGAATTTCGGCGAAGGCGTCGGTTCCGATGATGAAGTAAAGCGGATCGGCCGCGGGAAGGCGACGCCGCAAGCGCTCGATCGTATCGATGGAGTAACTCTTGCCGCTGCCCGACTCGATGTCCGACGCTTCAAACAAGGGCTCGCCTTCACAGGCCAGTTGAACCATTCGCAGACGGTCTTCGTACGGCGTTCCGGCGTCGGGCTTGTGCGGGGGATGCGCCGCGGGAACGAAGAGCACGCGGTCGAGCCCGAATTGATTCACTGCCTCGCGGGCCACGGTGAGATGGGCGCGGTGGATGGGGTCGAACGTTCCTCCGAAGATCGCGGTCTTCAATTCCGGATACTTCCGGCTCGCGGAGAAGTTTGTTGTGACAGTAATGTGAATTGAGTCGCCATGGCACAGCATCGCACATCGGCCGCCGGAGTTGCAGTGAATGAGCACAGGGCCGCCGAATTGACTGGAAAGTTCGAATCCCGCGGTTCCGCACGCCGCAACGTCAATCGGAGGCTGCCGGCGGGCCGCCCATGAGCGCCGATGGACGCGGATATTTAGTGTATTGTCCGGTGTGAGAGCCGACCAAGTTCGCGGGAATGGATCCCGGGACCCGCGCCGGCGCGGGCGGCCGCCCCATAGACTGGCTTTGAGCCTCGTTATCGAGATTCCAGGAGAGGACGGGATGTTCGATTCGCGGCGCGGCTACTTTTCGATTGACATACGAAGCCCTTCGTATTAGGATTTCCTCATGGGACGTCATATTCCGCCGAGACCCACCGATTCCGAGCTTGAAATTTTGCGCGTGCTTTGGAACCGCGGGCCGTCCACGGTGCGCGATGTCTTCGACGATTTGAATCAGTCGAAGCCGACCGGTTACACCACTGTGCTGAAGCTGATGCAGATCATGGCCGAGAAGAAGCTGGTGCGCCGCGACGAGCGGCAGCGCGCTCACGTTTATGAGGCGCGCTTGCCGCAGGAGCAGACGCAGAACCAACTTGTGGGCGACCTGCTGAACCGCGCCTTTGGCGGTTCGGCTTCGCGGTTGGTGATGCGTGCGCTTTCCAGCACGAAGACGTCGGCGCAGGACCTGGTGGAAATTCGACGGATGATCGACGACATGGAGGACCGTGGCAAATGAGATTTACAAATGCGCTTGGTTGGACTCTTATTCATTTCGTTTGGGAAGGCATTTTCATCGCCGCGCTATTCGCGATAAGCCAGGGGATGTTACGGCGAGCCTCTGCGAACCTGCGCTACCTGGTGGGCTGCGGCGCGATGCTGCTGATGCTTGCGACACCGCTGGCGACACTGGTTGGACTCGCCGGACAAGCCGCGGAAGGCGCCGGAAATATGGGCGCTGGAGCTACGCGCGGCACAAATACCGCCGACTTGTTTCCGGTATTGATTGGAGTCTGGCTGGCGGGAGTCGTCCTGTTATCGGTCTGGTCGGCCGGCGGCTGGGTGGTGGCACAGCGGCTGAGAAGACAGAGCCGCAGGCTGATGTCCGCGGAATGGCAATCGAGAGTTGCGGGGCTCCGCGTTCGAGTGGGCGTCACGCGGACGGTGCGGGTTTTTCAAACAGCGCTTACCGGCGTGCCGATGGTGGTGGGCTGGCTTCGTCCGGTGATTCTGGTGCCGGCCTGCGCGTTGGCGAACCTGAATATTTTGCAGTTGGAAGCACTGCTGGCGCACGAGCTGGCGCACATCCGGCGGCGCGATTATCTGGTCAATCTGGTACAGACCGCAATTGAAACGCTGCTGTTCTATCATCCGGCGGTGTGGTGGCTGGGGAACCGGATTCGCGACGAGAGGGAGAATTGTTGCGACGATATCGCCCTGGCGGTTTGCGGCAGCACATTCATCTATGCCAGTGCATTGGCGAACCTGGAAGAAAGCCGGGCTGCCGGAATCCGCATGGCGATGGCGGCGTCGAACGGGTCGCTGCTGAATCGCATCCGGCGGCTGACGCGCAACCCGCGACACCCGCCCGCCAGTGCGCCTGGTTGGCTGATTGCGCTTGCCATCAGCTTCGGCATCACCATGCTTCTCTCCGGTTCCGTGCCCCGCGCGCCGGCCAAGGAAAGGCCGATTCAGGGCGGAGGTTTCGTGGCGGGAATTGCCGCGGCAGGCTACTCGGGCATCGGCGTGGATGAGATTATCGCTCTTAAGGAACATGGCGTATCGCCCGAATATATTATGTCGATCGCCCGATCGGCCGTTGGTAAACCTTCTCCGCAAGAACTGATCCAACTGCACGACAATGGGGTGAATTTGGAACATATTGAACGGGCGCGCGCCCTGGGTCTGGAAAGCCTGCCGGTCGTTCGGCTGCTGCAACTCAAACAGTCCGGGGTTTTGTCGGGACGGAGGAACGGGCAATGAATTTCAAGAATATGGACATCGCCGCGGCGGTAGCTTGTTGCGGCATCGCCGTTGCCGTTGGCGCGATTGAGATGAAGCCCCTCGGCGACCGATGGGAGATCGGGCGGGACCGATTCACGGACAGCGTCCAGTTGTCAGTTTCGCGAAGGACGCCTTCTTCCTACAACCAAACTTCGTTTCCAGTCGCGCTGAACGAGTTGCATGGACTCATGCCGGAACAGGTTCGAGGAGTGCAATCTCCCGTTCATTTCGAGCTTCGGAGAGAGGCCGGTGCGTTCACCTGTGATGGCATCATGACGCTGGGGGCAGGCGCGGGGCAGTTCCGGTTTTCACCAAATCGGAACTTCGTTTCGGAGATGGAAAAGCTTGGGTATTGGGGGATTGGCGATGAGGCATTGTATTCGCTCGCGCTTTCCGATACCGGAGTAAGTTATGCGTCGTCGATGCGCGCGGCCGGTCTGGCGCGCGTTTCCGTTGAGGAGCTGATGGACCTGCGGAGGCACTGTGTCGACCCGGATTTCGTACGGGGCGCCAGGCGGGACCCACAGCAGGAGCTAATTCCAGGGGAGTTGATTCGATTGCGCGATCATGGCGCGACCTCGGACTACCTGCAAGAGACCGCCAGGTTAGGTTACAAGATGGATTCGGACGAGATCGTGAAATTGAGAGATCACGGCGTCGATATGGCGATGCTGCGCGCGCTGAGCCCATACCAAAGCGACTTCCCGGTTGACGGCATTGTGAAACTTCGGGACCACGGAGTGGACGGGCGTTTCATCCACGATTTGTATAGCAATGGCGCGCGGTTCAACGCGGACGAAATTGTAAAGCTGAAAGAACATGGCGTGGATTCGGCGTATGTGGAGCACTTGAAAGAGGCTGGTTTCGAGGCGAGCTCACCCGATGCGATCGTAAAGCTGCGGGAACACGGAGTAGACGGCCGCTTCGTCCGCGAGCTGTATAGGAACGGCTTGCGGTTCAATGCGGACGAAATAGTGAAGTTGAAGGAGCATGGCGTGGATTCGGCGTATGTGGAACATCTGAAAGACGCCGGGTTCCAGGACATCTCGCCCGACGGAATCGTGAAGCTGCGCGGACATGGAGTGCAGCCTGAATTAATTTCCGAGGCGCGGAAGGCGGGTTACGACGGACTGAGCGCGGAAGATCTGGTGAAGCTTCACGACCACGGCGTAAACGGAGAATACATCAGGCGGCTCCACGCGGGCGGGTTGAAGAATCTAACCGCCGATCAGATGGTGAAACTGCGGGAGCACGGCATCGATTGAGGCTTTTACGGAATAAACCTTGCAACCGGCTGCCTCACGGTTGCGCCCGGCGGCAAGCGGCCTGTCGAAATTGGCACAGACTGTTTGTGGGCAGACCCTAATGAATGTAGTTGTAATCTTCGGTTAAGAACTTCGGGCTCTCAAACAAGTTCATTCCGAACAGGGGACGCGATAAAACATTTCCATCAGGAATTGTTTTTCCGCCCGACAACAGGAAGCCGGCGATTTGTTCTTGAATCGCCAGCGCCAGCGTGAGTCCAGCGGTTGTCTCAATGTTTGCGATGGCGGAATGGGGACTTGATGGCAGACCGGGAACAACCGCCCGCGCCAGACCATAGCGCAGGAACTGCGTAGTGTCCCGCATGTTGGCCGCGCGCACCAATGCGGTCTGCGTTGGATTAGGGACGACTGGATCGCCTGAGCCGAATTGGAACAGCACCGGCTTGATGGGTACACCGGGAAGCGTGGACGACTTGAGGTGAGGCGCGTAAGCCAAAGCGTCGCCGGCGGCTCCGTACCACTCGGCCCATTCGTAGAATTCCTGGATTGGAACTGCGCCATGCACGTCTTCGATTCGCACGGGTTGGTAGCGCAGAGGCGAGCCATCGTCAAAATCGAATCCGTTATTAAGGAGAGACGGCGTGCGTCCCCCGAGAATCAGAATGCCGAGCGCGTGCAGGGACTGGCTGGTGCGTGTGATATCGGCGAGCGATCCGCCGCCGCTATTCAATGCGGAGGCGAGAATCGATGGTTCAAGCGCGCTGAGAATCGTCCCATAGATAGCGCCGAACGAATGACCTGCGTAATAGATTTGCGTTTGGTCCAGGTCGGGGATTCCATCGCCGTCGAGATCCACGCCGAGTGAGATGGCTCGAGTTAGCTGCATTAAATCGATCACACTCTGGCGCAGACAATCGCGCGCGCCGAAGAGGCCGGGGAGAATGCAGCCGTCGAACGATCCGTAGGCTCCGCCGGGCGAGAGAGGCTGGCCGCGGCCTCCAGTCAAAATGTCGGTTGCGGCGCCGGTTTTATCGGTGAGACTGATTTTGCTGGCGGGACCGGAACCGTGTCCAAAGATGTTGATGGCGACGGTGGCGAAGCCGGAACGCGCGAGGGTACCTGCGATGGCGGTGGAGACGCCGAAGCTATCGTCAGTGAAGCCATGGCCGACGATGACTACCGGATATCCGCTGGCGGGCTTGGGGGTCCGCGGCAGCCACGCGTGGAAGTAGATTTGATTTGTGGCGAGCCGGCTAGCGATTACCGCGTTGGTCGGAAGGGCGGGGATCACGAACCGATCGTCGAGGTATGTTGGCGATTGAAAAGTACCGAATGCCAGACGCCCGACGCCATCGAGGATGAAGAATGGGATGTTGAAATCGGAGAGGCGCGCGAGGTCGGGAGATTTCTGATAGTGGACGGTAAGGGCGGAGACATCGGTAAGGTTGAAGATGCTTTTCATCCCCGCGGGCTGCACGCTCGGGCTGGTGTCCTGCAAGGCGGTGCGCGCATTTTCGAGGAACGTGGTGGCGCTCTGCGTGGTAAAGATCGACGCGGCCACTCCCTTTCCACCAGTCAGTTCCGTCACCTGCGCCAGGCTTTGGCAATAGGTGTTGGGCGGGGAGGCTAGACAGGTCTGAAAGGCGGGATCGGCTTCCACCGGGGCACCGACCGTGTCCTTGATCGCGTCGGTGACAACCAGAGCGTAGCGGCGGTGCTGATCGAGAAATTCGTCGGGCTTGGCGTAGGCGGTGTTGGTGGCGGGATCGTAGATCACCTGATTGATCAGCGTTACGTGTCCTAGAGGTTGCAATCCGTTTTCTTCGGTGGTCAGATTGTCGAGCCAGACGAAGGCGATGCCGCTACGGAGCGTGTCGGGATTGACGGGGGCTGAAAAGCGTATCCGAATTCTGGGCTGGAGGTTGAAGCCGTCGAGCTGATTGAG
>JANXXV010000926.1 GCA_025350445.1 Bryobacteraceae bacterium
CGCCGCTGCACGGCGCATTGGCCACCGTGCCGCCGCACGCATGCGCGCCTTCGAAGCGCTCCATCTTGGCGCGCAGGGCCCGCATGATGTCGGAGGTGACGTCGTGGCCGCCGTCCGTGCACTCTTTGTTGGCACAGGGGATCACGAAAAGCGCGGGCGCCCGTTCGACCACAACACGCTTCTTGTGGCAAACCGACGGCCAGGGCTTTGCTGTGTTTGGCGGCTGTGCCGATGTAGCTGTTGGTGCAGGACTGGCAGACGAACACTCCGGCGCAGACGAAGGCCAGGCCGGCGACGACGACCCACAGGACGTGGCTTAGCGTCATGAGCATTCCGGTTAGCGACGAGGCCATTGATACGGCGATGGTGAGGCGCTCGCCGTAACGGTCGATGATGCGGCCGGCGTTCGGTGTAATCATCGCGCCGAACAGGTAGACAAAGAACAGCGACCCAAGCGCGGCGGAGTTCAAGTGGAAGGGCGGCGCGGACAGGTAGAAGGTGATGTAGGTGAAGCTGCCGAGTAGTGAAAACAGGATGCAGAATCCGGCTAAGAAGGTGGCCAGCAGGTTGCGGTTCCGCAGGTGATCGAGCGCGTCGGCAAAGGTGGATGTTTCACCGGACCGGCGGACGAAGCGGCGTTCCTTGGGCAGCCAGCGCGCCAGTACCGCCGCGCCGATCAGCCCGAGTGTTCCCAGCGCTACAAACGACATTTGCCAGTTGAAATGCGCGGCTACGAACCCGGATGTGACGCGGCTGGTGAAGCCTCCAAGTACGGTTCCGGTGACGTAGGCCGCGGTGGCTGAGCCTGATCCGGATCCTGCCCACTCTTCCTGAATATAGGCTACGGTGATGGCGAAGACGCCTGGGGTGAAGATGCCTTCGATGAATCGCCAAACCAGGAGGGCCGGGAGCGTGGTGGCGGTGGCGGCCAGGATAGTGGAGGCCGCCAGCAGGAATGCCGACCAGACGATGACGCGCTTGCGGCCGAGGCGGTCGGCTACGGTTCCGATGAGAGGGGCGGCGAGTGCGACGCCCAGCGTACCGGCGGTGACGGTCAGGCTGACGGCCACCTTCGAGGCGTGGAAGATCGCTTCAAACGCCGGCAGCAGCGGTTGGGTGGCGAATAGTGTGAGGAACGCGCAGAAGCCGGCGAAGACAACAGCCAGGGTGCGCGTCACTTCGGCAGGGTTGCGGGCTTCAGCAAGCCTCCGGCGCCCAGCCATTCACGGAAGCTCATTAGCCAGGCGGCGGACGGAGTGTGATTGGTTTCGCGCACGCCGAAGCCATGGCCGGTGCCGCTATAGACGTGGAGTTCGGCGGAGGCTCCGGCCTGCTTGAAGGCGAGGTAGAGTTCGGGTAGTCCCTGGGAAATGTTCTTGCGGTCATTTTCGCCGCAGGCCAGAAAGGCTGGTGGTGTTTCCTTGGAGAGCTTCATGTCTTTCGGGATGGCGGGATAGATTAGGGCCTGGAACGATGGCTTATTGTCATCGGTGAAGCGGGTGGCTGCCAGGGCCGCGAGTTCTCCGCCGGCGGAGAAGCCCATTACGCCTACGCTGGCGGGGTTTACGCCCCACTCGGCGGCGCGGCCGCGGACTAGTGTGATGGCGCGCTGAATGTCCTGGAGCGAGGTGCCTTCGATGGTGTAGGTGGAATCCTTTTCACGCGCCAGGCGGTACTTGAGAACGAAGGCGGCGACGCCGTGCTCACTTAGCCAGCGTGCTACGTTGTAGCCTTCGTGATCCATCCAAAGTGCGCTGTGGCCACCGCCGGGTGCGATGACGACCGCGGCTCCGATGGCGGTTTCCCGGGTGGGGAGATAGGGCGTAACGGAGGGTTGATGGACGCTGGAGACTACATGATCGCCGGCTGGGGTGATACGGACGGCCTCGGGGGCGGACTTGCCTTCAGAACCGGGTGCTCCGTTGGGCCAGAGCAGGATGGATTGCGGTTCCGCGGCGATTAGGGAACAGGCTGCCAACAGCGGGAGCAGCGTGAGAATTTTGCGGGAATTCATGGGATTTCGTCATCATACATCACGCATCTCAAAGTACGATGAAAGGAACCGATGAGACTTATAGCGGCCGGGCTTGTAGTTGCAGTGTACGCCATTGCCGCCGATCGGGCGGCGGAGTTGAAGCGGACTTGCACGCGATGCCACAGCCTGGATGTTGTTCGGGCGCAACGGCTGTCTCGTGAGGAGTGGGAAAATGAACTTGATAAGATGTCGAGTATGGGCGCGAAGATCAGGAATCGCGCAGCGCTGCTGGACTATCTGACGCGGAAATATGGGCCGGAAGTGAAGCCGCAATCCGTGCGATGATAGAAAAGCCCCGTTAGCCGAAACACCCCTTATTTAATTTGATTCAGCTGTGCCTCCCATTGCGGGCGTGCGGCTGAAGGAGATAAGCATACAAGTGAAAAGCATTCATGAGAAGTACTTCGTCCTGGCGATGGCTGCCGGCGTTTTGAGTCTGACCGGCTGTGGTGGAACTGTCGCGCCGGCGAAGGAAGGTTCGAGTCCAGCGGTGGCGGGACCGGTGCGGTTGAAAGGCGCCGGGTCTACATTCGCCTATCTGGCGTATGAGAAGTGGTTCGACGCGTTCAAGAAGGACCGGCAGAATGAAGAGGTGGTTTATCAGCCGGCCGGGTCAGTTGAAGGCATTAAGCAATTGGAAGCGGGCACGGTGGACTTTGCGGGAACCGAAGTGCCGCTGACCGATGATGAAGTGGCCAAATTCAAAGTAAAGCCGATGCACATACCGGCGTTGATGGGCGCCATTGTGCCGATCTACAACGTTACCGGCCTGGAGACGGAATTGAAATTCACGGCCAAAGCGCTGGCTGGGATTTTCTCGGGAAAGATTAAGAAATGGAACGATGCGGAACTGGTGAAGGCTAACGCGGGAGTTACGTTGCCGTCCGAGTCCATTGTGGTGGTTCACCGGGGTGATGGGAGCGGTACCACCTATGCTTTTACCGATTTTCTGTCGCGGACTAGCGCCGATTGGAAGAAGAACTTCGGCAAGAGCGCCAGCGTGAAGTGGACAGTGGGCACGGCGGTGAAATCGAGTGAGGAAATGGCGGCGAAAGTGAAGGAGACGCCGAATGCGATTGGCTATGTGGAACTGAATAATGCCATCAAGGCGAAGGTGGCTCGGGGCGCGGTGCAGAATGCGGCGGGTAAATTCCAGAAGGCCGACCTTGAGAGCATGGGTGCGGCAACAGAGGCGGCCGGCAAGATGGAGGGCGATGCGCGCGTTTCGATTGCGAATGCACCGGCTAAGAACGCTTACCCGATTTGCACGTTTAGCTGGCTGCTGGTTCCGAGCCGGACGGAAGATCCGGACAAACGGACGGCATTGCGGCATCTGATGCAGTATGTGATCGTCGAGGGGCAGAAGGTGGTGATGCAGATGGACTATGGAGTGCTGCCGGAGGGCGTGGGGCCAGCGCTGCAGGGTACTGTGGACGCTTATAAATAGGCGGGGGGGGCCCGGTTGGGCACCGGCTAAACTTGATGCCGTTGACGGCGGCGGGAGGCGGCCAGGGCGGTCGGATAATCGCGCCCTATCTGAGCCTTCGGCTACGGGCTGCGCTTCGCTCCGCCCTCCGGCGAAGGCTCAGATAGGGGTTAGTCTTGGCACTAAAAACAAGAGGCTGAGAATTTGTTTACACAAAATAGTTGACACCCCCCCTTTGCCCGATTAGGAAAGTCAGGCCCAAACAAACTCTGAGGCGCGATCAGTACCCGAATACTTCGACGAAAGACCAGGCAACCCAACTCTCGCGAATGTAAAAAGTTTTGATCCTCAGACTTTTCACATCTGCAATCTGCCACGGAAACTGAATTGGCAGGAGGCAGTCCTGTTTCCTGAGGCCTCTCCAAAGACCTACCGGAACTTCAAGCCCGTTCGCGAAGGTAACGGAGATCGGGTCAGTCCTGTATCCTGGGCAACCTTGGTTGACCATTGCATTGATTTTGGTAATGGTTACCGGGCTATCGAAAGAAATCTGTAGCCAAGTTGGACCATGCATCCGCGACTTCCAAGCGTCAGGTTAAAGAGTAAGATCGGAGGGTGACACAGACCGTACGTCCAGTTACCCTTTCCGTTCAGATTAACTGCTTTCTTAGCTAGCTGGCTGGCGCCATCGCCGCAGTCTAACACGACACCCCTTTTGGGCGGGCTGAAGGACTCCTATCATCCGAGCGAGGGAGGCGCGCAGCCTGGTGGCGCGCCGATGGTGCAGGTCCATTTGATTCCCTCCCGCGGAATGAGCATTGCGAACGCATGTGTGGTGAAGGATGGACTTTGCAAACAGCGGTGCCGGAATTGCAGTATTCTTCGACCGGCTACGGCCGATACTGGAAATGCGGGCTCGGCCGGAGATCCTGCTGGGCCCCGTGCCGGCGCATGAGCTTGCCCATCAACAGCCGGGGACGGATGCACACGCATCGGGCGGCTTGATGAAGCCTTGCCGGGGCGGGACGGAAATTCAGGGCATGGAGTACAGCCCGACACAGTTTCCTTCGGAACACGCGGCGGATATTCGGGCGAATGTGGCGGGCGGACGCCGGCTGAAGGCCGCGGGCCGTCGAGTAGATTAGAAGTACGGATGGCGATCTGGCTTAGGAATCTGCTGGCACTGGGAATGGCGGTGGTGTTGCGGGGCGAAGCGATCCGCGTGAGTCTTCATGTGGATCGCACAGCAACTACCGATTCCGCGAATGCAGTAGACTTTGGCGCTTCAGGCTTGCCGGAATTGCCGGGCCGGGTTGCTACCGGCCGGACGCCTGGCGGGATTCCAATCACCGCTCGGCGCGTGGATGACGGTTATGTGTTGGATGTGGCGGGGGCCGTCGCGAAGATTCTGTTTGGAGGCAGCATCGCGGTGGAAGCGGGCGGGCTTCCTTACGTTGTACGCAATGCAGGCCGCACACTGCTGTGGATTCCACACTATCGGGCCGATGGGGTGCTGGCGGTGGGTCCATGCCGGGAACGGGTGGTTGTCTTCGATGACAATGCGAACGGACGATTCGACGATTTGGCGGGTGTCGATCTCTATCGGGACGGACACTTTCGGTTTGCCCGGTCATTCGAGTTCTGCGGTCGAATGCTGTCGGTTGAGCGGGTTGCGGTGGACGGATCGTCTATCGAGTTTCGGGATGCCGGGCGGCTTGTGGTTCAGGTTGGGCAAGCCGTACCCGCGTTGACGCTGGCTACTTTGGATTCCGGGATGGTGAAGACGGGAGAGCGGCGTGCGAAACCGTTGTTGCTGGACTTCTGGGCGTCCTGGTGCGACGTCTGTCTGGGCGAATTTGCGGCGATGCGCAAGTTGCATGAATCGGGTTTGGTGGAGATTGTTTCGGTGAACGTGGATGAGCTGGCCCAGGTGGGCACGGCGCGGGCGATTTTGCGGCAACAGAAGCCGCCGTGGGTGCAGGTGTTGACGGGACAGGGCACAGCCACGTCGGCCTGGCAGGTATTTGCGCCGCTTGCGGATTGCGGGGGGATGCCGCTTTATGCGCTGATCGACCGGAATGGAGTGCTGCGGTATGCGGGGACCGGCGGCGGGGCTGCGCTTCCCGAAGTGAAGGCGGCGCTGGCGAAGCTGCCATAGTGAAGATATGGACAGAGCTCTGACGCAGGCAGAACGCGGGTTTGTGGTGGAGCATCTGACGACGAACCGGGACAGGATGTTGGCGGCGATTGACCGCTTGACGCCGGCGCAGTGGAATTTTAAGCCGGAGGCGGTCACCTGGTCGGTGGCTGAATGCTGCGAACATGTGGTGATTCTGGAATGCCTGATTTTGCAGAGGGTGCGGGAAGCGCCGGAACTGGCGGAGTTGCCGGACGTGGCGGGCAAGGAACAGATCATCCTGGAGCGAGTTTCGGTGGCGCAACGGAAGGTTGCGGCCCCGGATTTTGCGCGACCGCAGGGCAAGTGGGCGGGCGGGGACGATTTGAAGTGTGCGTTCGCGAATGCGCGCCAGGCCACGATCGACTTTGCGGCGGCATCGCGCGATCCGCTGCGTTGGAAGGTTGCGCCGCATTTCGCGCTTGGCTTGCTGGATGGATACCAGTGGCTGATCTTTCTGGGATCGCACTGCGAGCGGCATGTACGCCAGTTAGAGGCGGTGAAGGCGCTGGCGGATTTCCCTAGAGTCTTGTCCCCGTAAGAGTTGACGACGGGCGCACAGAGCGCTCGCCGAGGGGTCGCGCGCAGACAAGGTGTCTGCCCCACCTTGCGCCCGGTAGCATGTTGTAAAGAATTAACCGGGACAGCACACTAGCTAGAGCTTGATTCGCTTCAACCACCCGGCGAGTGCGTGGAGGTGGTCAATGTGGTCGGGTGCGCTGTTGCCGGCGAAGCCCAGCAATTCGAAGCGGCCCTTTCCGGCGACGCTTAGCTGTTGGGTTCCTTGCGGGCCCCACTTCAATACCGGGCTTCGTTTGATTCCCAATTGATCGAGCAGATAGTCGGCGGTTTCGGTGGTG
>JANXXV010000952.1 GCA_025350445.1 Bryobacteraceae bacterium
ACGCCGCGGCAAATCTGCATGCGAAGGTTTTATACGGGCGTTCGAATCATCACAAGATCGAGGCGATCTTCAAGTGCTTCGCTCGGGCGATGCGCTATGCGTGTTCCACCGATGAACAACTGCGCGATCAACTTCCGTCTACGAAAGGGTTGCTATGATCGCAATTCTCGATTACGGCGCGGGTAACTTGCGATCTGTGCAGAACACGCTGGATGAAATCGGTGCGGAATACGAGTTGGTCCGCGATGCCGGGGGATTACGCGGGGCGACGAAGATTATTCTTCCCGGCGTAGGGCACTTTGGACAAATGATGCGGGCGCTGGATGAGATGCATGTGCGGCAGGCACTGCTGGACGGCATCGCGGCGAAGATTCCTTTCCTGGGAATCTGCCTTGGTTTGCAGGCGCTGTTCCAGGCAAGCGACGAAGCCCCTGAGGAGAAAGGTCTCGCGGTATTCAGCGGCACGGTGCGGCGGTTTCCAATGGATGCGCGCGTACCTCACATGGGATGGAACACACTCGATTCCGTAAAGCCTGCGCGGTTGCTGGCGGGCCTTGGTGCGCATCCGCACGTGTACTTCGCGCACAGTTATTTCGTGCCCATGACGGAACAGACCGCCGCGGCCTGCACCTACACGCAGCCCTACACCGCCGTGCTGGAAGATGGCAACGTCTTCGGCGTACAGTTCCATCCGGAGAAGTCCGGACCAATCGGGCTCCAGATCGTTCGTAATTTTGTGGAGTTGGCCTAGTGGCGGCAGCCCGTTCCATCTTTGACAATGCCCAAGTTGCCTCTGGCGTGGCGGGCGCTCTTGCTCTCGGCGCCGCCAAACAATCCGGACGAGGACGGATGGGGCAGTCCAGGTGGAATGCCCCATCCGCTATTGTCAAGAGTGCTGATTGTCAAGAGAGTGGTGGAACAGGAGACAAGGCATGTTAGCCAAACGAATCATTCCCTGCCTCGACGTCACGGCGGGCCGCGTTGTGAAGGGCATCAACTTCGTGAATCTGCGCGACGCCGGCGACCCGGTGGAACTGGCCGATCGCTACAACCGGCAGAGCGCGGATGAACTGGTGTTCCTGGATATCACCGCGTCAAGCGATCAACGCGACACGATGGCGGATGTGGTTGCCCGCACCGCGCGCAAAGTTTTCATCCCCCTGACAGTAGGCGGAGGCATCCGATCGATAGCAGATGCTCGGCGCATTCTAATGTCGGGCGCCGACAAGGTGAGTGTGAATACGGCCGCGGTACGCCGCCCCGAACTAATCACCGAACTGAGCCATGAATTTGGGGCGCAAGCGGTGGTGTTGGCCATTGATGCGCGGCGGCGCCCGACAGGCGGATGGAACGTCTACACGCGGGGCGGGCGCGACGACGAAGGGATCGATGCCATTGACTGGGCGGCGCGTGGAGAAGCACTGGGGGCAGGTGAGATTCTATTGACGTCGATGGATACCGACGGTGTCCAGACCGGTTTCGATTGCCCCCTCACACGCACGGTTTCGCGCGCCACCCACATTCCGGTAATCGCATCGGGCGGCGCAGGGAAGCCGGAGGATTTTCTCGAAGTGCTAACCGAGGGCGAGGCGGATGCCGCGCTAGCCGCGTCAATCTTCCACTATGGAACGTACACCGTGGACGACCTGAAGCAGTTTCTGGATGCGCATGGGATTCCCACCAGGAGAGTGCAATCGTGATCGTACCGTGTATCGATCTGATGGGCGGCAAGGTGGTCCAGTTGGTTCAGGGCCGCGAGAAGGCACTGGAGGGCGGTAGCCCGCAGGAGATGCTGGATCAATTCGCCGCGTTCCCGCAGATCCAGGTGATCGATCTGGACGCAGCCATCGGCAATGGCGCTAACCCCGAACTGGTTGAGTATATCGCCCGCCGCGCCGCCACCCGTGTTGGCGGCGGAGTCAGAACCGCTGAGAAAGCGGCGGCTTTGGTGGAACTTGGCGTAAGCCGAGTGATCGTGGGAACAGCCGCGTTCGACGCTCAAGGGCCCAATCACGCATTCCTGGAAAAGCTGGTGGCCTCCGTGCCGAAGGAGCGAATCTTGATCGCCCTCGACTCCAAAAATGGAAAGATTGTGGTGAAGGGCTGGCGGGAAGCCACTACGTTTACCGCCGAAGAAGTGATCGAACGGATGGAGCCGTACTGCGGCGGCTTCTTATGCACGTATGTGGACAAAGAAGGGATGATGCAGGGAACCGATCTGGATTGGTTTCGCCGGCTGCGCGCGGCGACCAACCATGAAATCACCGCGGCCGGCGGCATCACCACACTGGAAGACATCGAAGCGTTGGATGCGATTGGCGTCGACGCCGCGCTGGGAATGGCCATCTACACGGGCAGGTTGGATCTGGCGGAACTAGCCCGCTGGCAGCAAGCTAAGTGAACCGTTCCAAATAGCTCTTAGCCGACAGGATGCCTTCGTACTCGGACAGCCGGTCGCCGTCGAATTCGATCCCGACCCAGTTGTGATACCCCGACTCAAGCACGCTCCTCATCAGGCGATCCATGTCCATCGTGATTTCCTTGCCGTCCTTGAAATCGAAGCACTTGAAGGTGACCGCCTTGGCGTAAGGCATCAATTTCGTGACCGCGTCGTAGCGGTCCGCCTCCTTCGCGAAGTTGCCAAAATCGGGCAGCGTTCCGAAATTGGGAAGCTTCACGGCTTTCATCACGCGCGCCATGGCGGCCGGATCCGACGATACCCCTCCATGATTTTCAACCACCACGTTGATCTTCCGGGAAGCCCCATATTCGGCGAGCTTGCGAAAGCTCTCACTGGCGTAGTTAATCACGGCGTCCAACTCCGCCGGCGTTTTTGGTTCTTTCTCCGGGCGCAGATTGGCGCGAATGGCGTGCGCGCCCAGCTCGGCCGCGATATCCACCCACTTGAAGTGATTCGCCGCAGCCTGCAAGCGCTTTTCTTTCACCGGGTGGGCCATCAACCCCTCGCCGTCGCACATAATCAGGACTGCCTTGGTGGCGGTGGAACTTATGGCGCGCTTCACCCTCTGCACGTAGTCGGAGGTGGGTACTTCCCACAGAAAATTTACAAATTCCAACCCTTCGATTCCGAACTGCTCACGGGCGATGCGCGGAAAATCGAGATTCGAAATCAGACGCCGGCCAATCGCTTTGTGCAGCGACCATTGGCCGAGTGAAATGCGAATCTTCCGGGCCTCATTCGCGGCGCGGCCCTGCGGCGGCAGCGCCGCGAGCAAGGGAAGTCCAAATAGCGATCGTCGATTCATTCCGGATCCCTCAGGTCCACATGATAAATCTGGGCCATGTGTTGCCAATCTCCATCCGCTTTCATGGGACGAACAAAGTCCTGCCACTCGCGGTCAATTGGATCATTGGCAAGCCTTGCGTCCAGAACTGCATGGTTCTCCGCTTCGGTGACCAGCACTAAGTCTACGCCAAGTAAAAACACATAGCAATTCCGCATACCGAGTTCCCTGTATCGGGCCAAGACGCGTTCCGGCACATTGCGATGGGCTTCGAGATACCGCTCCA
>JANXXV010000953.1 GCA_025350445.1 Bryobacteraceae bacterium
ATGCGATCGCCGACCCGCAACTGAATGCCGGTTTTCTCCAGGGTCTTCATCCCACCCGAGCGGGCGGTGATGGTGTAGATTCCCGGAATCAAGTTTGGAGCGGTGAAGTAGCCCTCCCCATTGCTGCGGGTAGTTCCAACTACATTGGTTCCCGTATTCTGGACAGAAATTACAACTTCCGGCACAACGGCACCGGTGGTGTCTTTCGCTCGACCGCCAATTGTGGCGGTTCCACTCTGCGCCAATAGCAGGCCAGCACTGCAAATACTGATCGAAAGTAGGGCGACTGCCCGCGTTACGTACTTCATCTAAATCCTCCTGTGATGCGGCGCAATAATATCACAGAGCGCGGCATCCGGCAGGGCCATTTTTCGACATCTTCGCCGCCCGGCGTTTCAATGCGAATGAGATCGCCGCCGCCAGCAGCACCGGAACAATCTCCAGCGGCCTGACCCACCACGGGTGATTGAACCCGCCCATGTCCGTCAATTGGAGGTTGGCGGCGGTGCAATACGCCAGCAGTACCGAAGTTACCGCGGTGATTCCCCAGAGGCTCGGCTGCAAGGCAATAAACGGCACCAGCAATATCAGATACCACGGGTTGACCACCGGAGAGATCAGAAATAGCGCGGCCAGCAGCAGGTCGCCCCGGACTAGCGCCGTTCCGGCATTTTTCCGGAACCACCACGCGTAGAAGGCCAGGAACAGTGCGGCGCACGCGATGCGGCCTCCGGTTCCGCCAAACCACGCTCCGAGTACGGCGAAGGCGAAACTGTTGAACTCCCAACCGGAGGCGAATGTGATCATTGACGAGGCATCGGAACTGCCACGCACCGCGAAGGGAAGGTACATCGCCAGCAGCACCGCGGCGAAAATCGCCCAGATTCTTGCGCGCCGGCGCCACAACAGCGCCGGTATCAGCAGAATGACGAAGAACCGGGCGGAAACGGCCAGGCCGAGCAATCCAGCGGCGGTTCCAGGCCGCCGCGCCGCCATTCTCTCCATCCCGGCTAACAGCAGAAATGCCGCCAGCACATCGGTGTGCGATGTGAACGCGATCTCTTTCATCAGCAATGGGCTCCACGCATACAGCACCAGGCCCGCCGCCGGACCGAGGATTTTCCACAAGACCCACAGCAGACCCAGGTCGGCCGCCAGGAACAGCAGTTTCATTGGCCACAACCCGCCCGGCGAAATCCAGTAACTGAGCAGAAATACCAGTTCGCACGCCGGGCCGTAAATCGTCGGTAGCTCGGGAAAATTGATGCGGCTCAAAATTTCGTCGAATACGGGTGGAATCGCCTCGTCGCCAAAGGACGCTGCCGGAGGATGCTGGTATGGATTTCCGCTGAGTGCGAAAGCGCGCCCATCCCAAAGGTAGCGGTAAAAATCGTCTTCGTAGATTGGCTGCCCCAGAAATCCGATCAGCCGGAACACCACTGCGTATGCGGCAATCCAGCGGAAATCCGCACGCGAGACGCCGCGCTTTTTGAGAACCAGGAATGCTCCGATGCACGCGCACGAAGCAACCGCCAGGCACCCGTAGAAAAGAATCAGCGATAGCGCGTTCGCTTGCCGGGATGCCCACGCCAGGACGGCGTAGGCAAGTGCCGCGGCCAAACCAAGAAGCGGCACCATTTACGGGATTAGAACTTTACCAGCTCAATCCGGCTATTTTTGGAAGGATCCGGCCCCGGTTTCGTGTCGCCCATCCCTTGGATGGAGATGCGGGATTTGTCAATCCCGTGGCTCAAGAGCCATGCGGCCGCCGCCGACGCCTGCCTTTGCGATGTCGTCATGTTCGCGGCCGTATCCCCCGCGGTGGCATTGCTGTGACCCTCTACCCGAATCCGCAGATCCGGCTGCCGGACCAGGAAAGCGTTAATGTCGGTTAAGATCTTTTCCGAATCAGCCGATAGTTCATTCTCTTTATCGAAGGCAAGGCCATGCACCACCACGCGGCCTGTTTTTAGCATCTCTTCCGCCATGGCATCGCTACTGGTTTGGTTTTCGACGGACACCTTCAGCGCCGTCTGAATATACGCCGAGTTGTCGTCGTACATATAGGTGGAAACCTGAATCCACTGATTGTCCTTCAGGCTGGTGACGATGGGGAAATCGTCGCCATCTTTGCCGTAGTACACCGTTTTGTATCCAGCCTTGGCCAGAGTTCCATCGGAGAGCTTAACGATCTGCGGGAGCGTGATGCGCGCCGGGCAGAGGTAATAGACAATCTCAGCCGTCCCGTCCATCGCTTCCTTCTGGATGGCGCCATCGGGCGAGGCGCCAACCTGAATATCCAGGCCGTCGGCCTCCTTGCTGTCGCATTGAATGATGCTGCAGCCGGGGATGCGCGGCATCAGCGCGGAGTCCTTACACCCGGGCTCGTCTTCGCCAAGCTTGATTTTCTCCGGCAGGGCTTCTTTCCCCGCGATACGCTTGGCGGCCGGAGGCGTCACCTGACCCGCCAGCGAACCACAGCAAATCAGGAAACATCCCAAGACTAAGAATTTCGGCACGGCCTTCATAAATATACGAATATACGCAAAGTTATAGCTTTGCGAGAACTATAGCAAGCCTCCACGTCAAGATCAACGGCGCTGATGCGGGTACTATCCCTAGAACGGTAGTACTGCTGGTTCTAAGTAGGCCCGGTTCTGTTCGAGTTCAGGAAACGGTGAAATCAAAGCCAAACCCGGGCGTATCCGGGGGCCGCATGTAAAGGCCTTCCGGCCCCTTCGAGATATGGTAGTTTTCCGCCCACAAATCGTAGACTTCCTTGGGTCCGCCCGGGGCGGGCATGAACTGTTCGGCCCAGGGGCAGTTTGTGGTTGCCATGATGTAGTGAATGGCTTCGTTGAGTCCGCCGCCATGCGGGATCACCGGAATGTCGTAGGCTGCGGCCAGCGCGCCGATTCTCCGCAATTCAGTTAATCCGCCGCACCAGCCGATATCGGGTTGCCAGATGCCGGCGCTGCGGTTTTCCAGCAATTGGCGGAAGCCGTAGCGGGTGTATTCATGCTCGCCGGTGGCGATGCGCGTGGACTTGATGGCCGCGTTCAACCGGCCGAAGCCTGCGTAATCGTGGGGTTGCAGCACCTCTTCCATCCAGTAAACTTTGTAGGGCTCCAGCAGCTCGGCCATTTCCAGCGTGTAGCGTTCGGTCCAGGCCATCCAACAATCCAGCATGATGTCCCCGTCCGCGCCCAGCAAATCCCGTGTGCGCTTCACCAGTTCCAGGTTCTTGCGCATTCCTTCTTTACCGTCGGCCGGGCCGTGCGGAATGGCGAGCTTCAACCTTTGGAATCCGGCTTCGCGATGCTGCTCGATGTCGTTGCCGGTGCAGTAGGAAGGAATCCGCGGCTTCGTTTCGCCGCCCAACAGCTTGTAAACCGGCATCCCCGTGGCGTTACCGATCAGGTCCCAGAGAGCCAGATCGACCCCGCTAATGGCGTTGACGACCACGCCGGCCCGTCCGTAATACATGGTGGAGCGCCACATGATGTCCCAGAGCTTTTCCACGTTGAACGGATCCTCTCCGATCAGCAGTTTGATCAGGTGCTTTTCGACGATGGCGCCTCCGGCCGGTCCGCCGTGGCCGTATCCCTTCACGCCTTTGTCGGTGGAGATCTCGACGGTGAATCCGCCCATTTCCGGCGTGCCCGCCATAAACAGAGAGCGTTCGGCCTTGTACTTCGGGTAGATGGACATGGGGTTTGCCACTTCCACCCCGCCAGTGGACCAGGAGCCGGGCGAAGGCGTATAGGCAGGGGCCGGCTTACGCGGTTTGGTGGAGACCAGCCGTACGCCGGTGATCTTCAATTTGCTTTTTTCGTTCTGAAAAGCAAGCGCGGGCAGCGCGATGGCCCCAACGGCGCCCATGGTCAGGAATTCTCTTCGGTTCACGTCAATCTCCTCCGGAGGCAACAATATCATCAAAGGCGGCTGTGAGCCAACATCCTCCGATTTCTGAATCCTCGGGAGCTTGGCGGTTATCAAATGCAGTGCAAAGAGATCCCGGAGGGGGGAATTCCCCCGGAAAGAGAACCACATGAAGACCCTGCCTACTGAGCCCAATCCCGTCATTTAGATCGACCGGGGTTGTGTTTCCCAGTTTTCACTCACAAGACAATAAAGATGCATGAACGCTCGCGGGAGGAGTGTATGCGAAGAATTTTTGTAGCGGGTGTTGCACTCGCGGCGGGATCCGTTGTGATCTCGTCCGCGCTGCACCTGTTGAATCAGCCGAGCGATGCCGCTGTGGCTTTTGGATACTTGATTTTGTTGATGATAGTGTCGTTGGCGGTAGGCGTGGTTCCACGCCTTCTACGCTGAAGGAAAAGGAAGAGGACATATGCACCGCATAGTGATTGTATCGATGATGGGAGCCACCATGCTCTTAACCGGGTGTTACAAGGTGGTGGCGCCCGGACATGTCGGCATCGTGGTAAAGCAGTCGGGCAGCGACCGGGGAGTGCAGGATTTCCCCATTCAGTCGGGCCGTGTCTGGTATAACCCGGTGAACGAGACAGTATTGACTTATCCGACGTTCGTGCAGAGAGCCATCTGGACGTCTTCGACCAACGAAGGCCGTCCGATAAACGATGAGATCGGATTTCAGTCGGGTGAGGGTCTGCGTTTCACCTCCGACGTGAACGTGTCGTATGAGCTGAACCGCGACCAAGTCCCGCATTTTTATGTGAAGTTCCGGAGTGACGATCTGGACACTTTTACGCACGGCTTCTTTCGGGACACGGTGAGGAATGCGTTCAAAATTTCCACATCGTACCGTGCCGAAGATATCAACGGCGTGAAGCAGACTGAGTTAATTGACAAGGTGTTGGAGCAGGTGAGGGGAGTGATGCGTCCTTTTGGGGTGGAAGTGATCCAGTTGGGATTCGCCTCGCCGCCGCGTCCGCCGGAGTCTGTGAAGTTGGCCATTGAATCGAAGATCGCCGCGACACAGAACGCCGAGCGGGCGGAGAACG
>JANXXV010001024.1 GCA_025350445.1 Bryobacteraceae bacterium
CCAACAATCTCTGGACGGTCCCCCCGATGCCGAACGGAGATTGGCTGATTAGCTGGGGTGGGCTCATCAACGAAGGAGCCCGGTATCTGTCTTCCCTGGTAAAGGTGCCTCCCTACCCCGGTCCGCAGCGTGGGATCAACCGCGGTTCCTGGATTCCGGTACCGGTGAAGCTGGCCGGTGTGCCCGCCGGTACAAACAACGTAGTTGTGGAATTCGGCTACGATCCAGGCTTCCATTGCACAACCAGGCAAGAGACTTGCGTGGCGAATGCCGCCGGCATTGCACCAGCCGTATATTACTACGCAACTTCGGACACGTACGCCGGCCTGTCATGCGCATCCGGATGTACACCGGTGATCCCGGCATTGGCCCAACGCGTGATGTGGTATCGGGTCAAGTATCGCGACGCGGGTAACAGCGTGATCAAAACCGGAGACGTCCAAACTTTGGCGACGCCATAACGTCGCCGTTCCACGTCGCGGTTTCGCATCACTGGTTGTGGGACGGCCTGCTTGCCGGGCCGTCCCCATTTTCGATCGCGGCCAGTTGGCGCTTGAGATTCAGATTGCCGTAGTAATAAATGGAATAGCCGATTCTGGCATCGGGAGTGAGATTTCTTAACCACGCGTACTCTCCCGATAGGGAGTAGAGATCGTTGACGCTGATGGCAATGTCGCAAGCGTCAGCGTTAGTCCGGCTCGTCAATGGCCTGTAACTGATTCCGTAGTAGGCGGGATCGATATTCCCGAAATAGCTCAGACATAGGTCTGGGTGCCCGGCCTGCGCCTGGTAGGCCTTCAGACGCTTCAAGTCCTGACCCCAATCCACATTGGAATCGATCAGATACCTGGGTCCCTGCGAACTCCCTCCAGCCAGGCGATTGAAGAAGGGAAGGTAGTAGGGAAACGCGCTTGCCGACTCGGCGATTAGAAGCGCGGCGAAAAAAACCGAGCCCCACAATTTTACCGTTTTCGACTGAAGTAAGGCGCCGCTCAGCAAGCAAACCGCCAGCAGAATATACAGGAAGGGATAGACCGGCAATATATGGCGGATGCCGATGTTTATGTGGCTCGTCATACTGGCGGCAAGATAAATTGCCGCGGGAACGATCAGGACATACCACTGGAGCGGCACTGCGCGAAGGCCGCGGCCGAGGGATGAGAAGCTTTCTCGCGCGGCTTTTCGCGCGGCTTTTCGCGCTACAAGGATCAGGCAGAACGCCAGCAGCAGCAGAACGCCGGTTGGCGTCTTCACGGCGAAAGCCACCGGGAAATAGTACCACCACCCGAACTGCGAATATTTACCCAGAAGATACGAATCGTGCCCCTGCTTGTTCTTATCCGCTTGCCAATAGACGCCACTCAGATACGAATAGGCGGGGATGCGGATATACCGTACCGCCACATGGGAGATTCTGCCGATGGGTGTCGTTGGATCGATAAGCCGGCGCAGGACATTCGATACATGGGGGTCGGCGTGCAACTCTTCCGGCGTCATGGCGAACCGGCGGGCCAACGCCTTCTCCGAGAGAACGCTTCGAGTCTCAAACGCATAACCGGCATAAACAACAAAAAATCCGAGCCCCAAACAGCCAGCCATAGCGAGAATCAGGTGCTTCAAAGACGATCCCGGTACGCGGCCCTGCCACCAGCAGATCAGATAGAGAGCGGCGAACATCGGGAGCAGGATTACCGCGGAGGCCTTACTCAGCAGGGCGGCTCCCAGAAGAATTCCGGATTGGATCAGTGTTCTCCAGGTGCGTTGCTCCAGAAACTGGAACCAGGCGGCGCAGGCTAAGAACATGACCAGCGCCACAACAAGGTCGGACGTAATATAGCGCCCGTGAGCGATAATATTCGGGTCAAAGGAAAAAAGAATCAGGGCAAGAAGCGCAGCCGGAGCGTTAAAGTATCTTCTTGTCCACAGCGCGATTACCAATCCAAAACAAAGAGTGAGCAGGACGGTGGGAAGCCGGCCGTAGAAAAGCAGCGTGTCCGCCGGGTGATTATTCTTATAAAGGAACAGAGATCCGAACTTGTAAGCATCGGCGTCCGCCCAGCTTGCATCCTCAAACGGCAGATTTGGCTGGAGAAGGAGCAGCGGAAGGGCGTTGATGTATTTTCCCAGCGGGGGATGCTGGTAGTTAATCCGGAAATCGCCGGTCTTCAGATAACTGTATCCAGCCGCCAGGTGCACCGCTTCATCGGCCGTCTGGCTCTCGCCGGTTATCGATGCCACCTGCGTCGCGCCCATGATGGCAAGCAGCAGGGCCACCAGCCATAGGAAGTGTTTTTCTAAGAAACAGGTGGACGGCATTAAGAACGGTTTCGCACCACCACCGCAATCGCGGGAGCGATTCTCCGGAGAGAACGAGTCGGCCAGTTAATGTAGGGTCCGCGCGGCAGCAAATAGCGGAAAACACCGGTCCATTCCTGGATCTCAAATTGCTGGCGGGCCCAATCGAGCCAGAAATCACGGGAATTCTTATGAACGTGCGTTGGGTCTTTATCCAGACGGCGAACTACGCCACCCAGGGGTCCGTCGTAAACCGGGACCACGAAAACGAAGGCTCCCCCTGGAGCCAGCTCGCTTCGGACAAATGCGGCCACCTGGTCCAGGTCCTCGACATGTTCGATAACATCGAACGCAACCATTGCCTGGAATGGCCCCTTAAACGGTACCGCGGT
>JANXXV010000079.1 GCA_025350445.1 Bryobacteraceae bacterium
CCAGGATCTCAAGATCATCGCCGCCAAGATCTGCAAGCGTATCGAATCCTCGTTCCTCTGCGTCGATTACAACCTGCGCGATCTGGCGCTGGTGTATCCATTGCTCAAAGACCGCGTGCAGTTGAAGACGTCTTCCGGAATCGAGTCGCTGGCCGAGGCACTGGAAGTCCGCGAGGCTGGATGCACACGCTTCGGCACCACCGCCACCGCATCCGTACTCGAGGACTGGAAAACCCACCTCGAACAGCAAGCCGCCGGCGCCGCGGCGGAAGGTTAGTCCTTCCGTGATATCCTGACACCTGTCCAAATGGCGCTCCGAAATTCTCTACCTCGAATCTGTATAGCCATGGGCTTTTCCGATACGGAGAAGCTGCTGCAACATGCCAGGCGGGAGTACGAAGAGGGGGAGCGCTTCTTCGAGTTCCGTCTCGATTACCTTCCGGACCCCGAACAAGGCGTGCAACTGATCCGGTCGTTCCTCGCCGAACATTCCGATGTCACCCTGCTCGCCACTTGCCGCCGCCATCAGAACCACGGGAAGTTCAACGGCTCCATCGAGGAGCAGATCCGGATTCTGGAAGCCGCGGTCAATGCCGGCGCCCGCGCGGTAGATCTCGAGATTGAGAGCGCGGAAGGCGTGAGCGCGAAGTTGGACGCGCTGCGCGGCCGCACCTGTTTCATCCTCTCCTATCACAATTTTGAAACCACGCCGGCGATGGATGCCGTTGTCCGCCGCATGACGAAGATCCCGGCCGACGCCTACAAGATCGTGACCACTGCCCGAAAGCCGACCGACATCTTCCGCGTGCTCTCGCTCGCGAAAGCAAATCCGAAAGTGTCCATGATCCTGTTGGCGATGGGCGAGGTTGGTTTCCCCACCCGCATCCTGTCCACGGCCCTTGGCGGAATCTATACTTACGCCGCACCCATCTCGGCCGAGGGAACGGCAGCCGGCCAGATGAGCGCCAAATTGTTGCGGAATCTGTACCGCGTGGAGAAGTTCTCAAAGGCCGCGAAGATCTACGGTGTGATCGCCGACCCCGTACGCCACTCCATCTCACCGGCCGTTCACAACCGCGCGTTCCAGTCCAAGCGCATGGACGCGGTCTATCTGCCGTTTCTGGTTCATCCCCCGCATCTGAAGGACTTTCTCACCTTGGCCGATAAGCTCGGCATCTCCGGCTTCAGCGTGACCATCCCGCACAAGCAGAGAATCATCCGATATCTGGATATTGTGGACCCGCTGGCCCGCCGCATCGGGGCCGTCAATACCGTCTGGCGCAAGGCAGGAAGGTGGCGCGGCGCCAACACCGACGCCGAGGGTGTCACAGTCCCGTTGGGCAAGAAGATCCGTCTGGGAAAATCTTCGGTGCTGCTGGCGGGAAATGGCGGAGCGGCCCGGGGAGCGGCGTTCGCCCTGGTGGATGCCGGCGCTAAGGTATCCATCGTGGGCCGCAATCCGGACCGCGTCCGCGCCTTGGCCAAGATGTGCGGCGCCGAACCGTTGTTGCGGGAGCAACTGGAAGGGAAGCATTTCGACGCGGTAGTGCATGCCACTCCGCTGGGCATGTTCCCACATGTAAACGAGTGCTTCTTCCGGGACAGTATTCCGGCGGACCTGGTCTTCGACATGGTTTACAACCCGCTGGAGACGCTTCTGGTCCGGCGGGCCAGGGAACAGAACAAGGAAGTGGTTCCAGGGATTCAGATGTTCCTGGAACAAGCGGCGCGTCAATTCGAGATCTGGACTGGAGATGCCGCGCCGCGCTCCACCATGGAAAAGGCCGCGCTCGAAGCCCTCGCTCCGCATTGAAGTATAGTTTCTAGATGGGCACCAAGTTCACGCGACGGGATCTGGCTGCGGGATTATTGGGCGCCGCTCCTCTTCTGGCGCAAACACCCGCCGCGGCGCCCGTTGACGGCGATGCCGCCATCGCCCGCGACAAGCTTAAGAGCAACGCTGAACTGATCCGCAAGTTCGATCTGCCGGTGGCCACCGAACCCAGCTTCATCTTTAAGCCATGAGGATCGATCTAACCGACGATATCTTCTTCGCCAGCATCGCCGAACTCGGGGCGAAATTGCAGGCGCTGGAGATCTCGGCTCTGGACCTCACTAACGCGTATTGCGACCGCCTGGAACGCCTGGGTCCGCGGTACAACGCACTGGCGCTGTCTCTGCGCGAGCCCGCAATACGCACGGCACGGGATATCGACAAAGAGCTGAAGCGAGGACGCTACCGCGGGCCGTTGCACGGCATTCCATTCGCGGTGAAAGACCTCATCAGCGTCGCGAACCAAATCACAACCTGGGGTGCGAAGCCTTACGCGGCGCAGGTGTTCGACTACGACGCCACCGTGGTGAAGAAGCTGGAGAAGGCAGGCGCCATCCTCATCGGCAAACTTGCCATGGTGGAACTCGCCGGTGGCGGCGGCTACAACTCGGCGCAGGCATCGCTCTTCGGTCCGGGACTGAATCCCTGGGACCGGACACGTTGGTCCGGCGGATCGTCGAGCGGCTCCGGCAGCGCGGTGGCGGCTGGGCTGGTCCCTTTCGCTCTCGGTTCGGAGACTTCCGGTTCCATTCTCACGCCGAGTGCGTTCTGCGGCGTAACGGGTTTGCGCCCCACATATGGGCTGGTCAGCCGGTTCGGAGCCATGGCGCTGTCCTGGACTCTGGACAAGATTGGTCCCATGTGCCGGACGGCGGAGGACTGCGGATTAGTGCTGCGGGTGATCGCCGGAGCCGACGACAACGACCCTGCTTCCTCCGGCAAGAGCTTCTACTACGCACCCCAATTCACGCGCGGGATGAAGGACGTCCGGGTTGTCTACGCCAAGGTGGACTTTGAAGAATGGACGGAACCCGCGACGCGCGATGCGTTCCGGGCGGCGCTTGAGGTGCTGCGCGCCATTGGCGTCCAACTGGTGGAGGCGCAACTGCCCGATCTGCCCTACGCCGCAGTGACGAACACCATCATCTCCGCCGAGGGCGCGTCGTCTTTCGAGTCGCTAATCACCGGCGGCAAAGTGGAGCAGTTGGCGGATCAGCGGCAAATCGAAGGGTTGAAGGCCGCCATTGACATACCGGCCCGCGACTACCTGAAGGCGATGCGCATCCGGCGGATCATTCAACAGGAGCTGCGGCGGATCCTCACGGATAACGACGTGATTCTGGCGCCTGCCAGGATTACGGTTGCGCCGAAGATCAACGAGCCGCTGGATCGCAGTTTGGGGCTGGGCGACCGGACGCCGCCTGCCTCGCAAGGGATGCAGGGGCTGATTCCTGCCGGGAATCTGGCCGGTCTGCCTGCCATCTCGATTCCTTGCGGACTGGTGGGCAATTTGCCGATTGCCCTCTCTCTGGTGAGCCGGCCATTCACCGAGAACCTGATTCTATCGATCGGCAACGAGTTTCAGAAACGCACCGATTGGCACCGCCGCCGCCCTAATGTGAGCTGAGGCTGGCGTGCTTGTGCGGGGAGAAGCGCCGCTTCCATTCCGCATGCACCGCGTGATAGCCGAGATACAGGAACGTTCCTCCGCCAAACGCCAACAGAATGCCGACCCACCGGTTTCCCAGATAAGGTGCAGCCGCGTACTCCCCTACACCGCCCAGCAACATGATGCCCTGAACCAGGCCCGCACCGAGGAAGGCGCTGGAGCGGGATTTGAGAGCCGCCCTGACGATTACGCCAAACGCCAATCCTTCCGGGAGCTTGTGCAGCGCTACGCCAAGCAGGATGGCTGGGCCTACTCGTCCGGCACCCTGTTCGTTACCCGCGGCCAGCATCCAACCGTCGAAGAAGCTATGCAACAGGGCGGCCACAATCAGTGGTCCGGCGAATCCGTGAAGCGGCGTGCGGCAGGAATCGTGATCGTGCGTATGGGAACAGGAAGGACAGACCGCGTAGACGTATCTGTCGACCAACAGCAGGCCGGCGAAACCAGCCGTCATCAGCCCGGCGCCGGGGAACAGTCCGAATTCCCGAACCAACTCCGGCAGCACCCAAAAGAGGGAAACCATCACCAGGATGCCGCCGCTGAGCGGGATTATCCTGCGTGAGATTTCGGGAAGGCTGGTAAGCCAAACGCCCAGAAACGCACTGGCGACCGCGAGCGATGTGAAAATGAAGAGAGATCCGAGGGAAAACACGGGCGGTAAACTCACTGTACCAGACAATCCCACCAGACCATGCCACCACTTCCCGACATCCTGCAGTTGGTTTTAGCAAGCCTTACGGTTGCCGCAGCCGTCTCCGATTTGCAGTCGCGGACAATTCCGAACTGGCTGGTTCTGATCGGGATCGTCCTTGGCTTCGGGATTAACGTCTATCTTTTCGCCTGGGAAGGCCTGCTGCGGTCGGCGATGGGCCTCGGACTGGCGGCGGCGGTGTACCTGCCGATGTTCGCGTTGCGGGCGATGGGCGGCGGAGATGTGAAGCTGATGGCCGCGGTCGGCTGCATCGCCGGTGCCCGCAACTGGTTCGTAATATTCCTGTTAACGGCAATTCTTGGCGGAATTGCAGCTCTTGCCATGCTTCTAGCTAAAGGCATTTTGGCCGGCACTTTACGCAATGTAGGCTACATTCTGAGCGAACTGGCGCAACTGAGACCGCCTCACTTGTCCGCGCCGGAATTGAGTGTGGATCATCCGAAGGCGGTGACGCTGCCGCACGGCGCGGTGATTGCAGCGGGTACGCTCTTTTTTCTGGTAGTCCTCCGGTTTGGATTATTGCAGCAATAGATCCATTAAGCAGGTATGATCGGAGAGGACCAAAAGTACTAGGGAAAAATGGGGTAAATGGCCCTAGTACGATACTGCCGTTTGAGATACGATCCCTAGATGGATTCTAATGCCGGATGAGCTTCTCAAAATGCCCGGGCATTCCGACGAATTGACTTCGTTGTTTGAG
>JANXXV010000103.1 GCA_025350445.1 Bryobacteraceae bacterium
CGTCCGGTCCGACGGCTGCCATGTCGGTCCAGATCATCCCCAACTCAGGGTGCTCTTGCAGACACGATACCTGAAGTTCCACCTTCCACGGTTCCCAGAGGTCATCCGAATCCAGAAACGCGACGAAATTGCCTTTAGCCAGTGCGATGCCGCGATTTCTAGCGGCGGATACGCCGGCGTTCGTTTGATAGATATACCGAATCCGCGGATCCCTCTTCGACAATTCGGAAACCATCTTCCCGGTATCATCGGTGGAGCCGTCGTCGACGACAACAACCTCCCAGTTGGCATAGGTTTGCGCCATCACGCTGTCGATAGCCTTCGCTAAAGCGCCGGAACGGTTCCATGTCGGGATAACTACACTGACCAGATTTCGTGACATTTTGGAAGCTCGCGGTTCGGGTGCCAATCTTAACTGTCCAGGACACAATCGCAAATTGCATCGGTCCATTCGAGTTGACTCGAAAGCGCCAGGATTACAGTGTAAGCCATGGATCTCATTGCCCGATATACGGGCCTGCCAAGCTTTCGAAGCAGTTGAATTCCCTTGGAAGGGAACAACGAAAGCGCATATAGGCTTGCTACCCCTGGGCTCCATTTCCACCCAAGCGAACGCGAAAAATGAACCCGCGCGTCTCTGTTGCTGCCCGTGAGCAACAATTCTTTGCCCAACCAGCGGTGACCGTAAGCTAGTGTTTCGTTTAAGATCTCTTGCGAAAGATGAATTCGCTGGCGGTCCTGTTGAATCACCGGCTCAATAGTTTTGAGGAAGTTCGTTGCCAGATGAACGGCATGGGATCGATTCGTCAACTGGTCGGGCATACCAACCTGATAATGGATGCTGGATACGTCGACGAACCCAACCGCGCCCTCGCGGCACGTCCGCAAGTGAAAATCGAAGTCCTCGCCGCTGGGCGTGAACTCGACGTTAAATCGACCTACCTGATTCAACCGTTCGCGGCGTAGCAGGACCGTTGACGTGTGAACCAGATTACCAGTGATCATTTCTGAAAAGATGTCGCCCGTGGAGAGCATTATCCCCGGCAAGACACTGGCAAGCTGTGGCGCGACTTCGACGATGGGATAGTGCCGATCGAACAGGCTGTGATCCCCAAAATGCCGGTAGGCGGAGTACATGGTCCGCAAGTATTTTAGATTGACAACGTTGCCCTTAGGATCGATTGCCGTCATATCGGTCCAAACCATACCCGGTTCAGGATATTTCCGGAAGCACGCCAGCTGCACTTCCAGTTTCCACGGCTCCCACAGGTCGTCTGAATCGAGAAAGGCAATGTAATCGCCTTGCGCCTCGGAGATGCCGTGATTCCTCGCCGCCGCCACTCCGGCATTCTTCTGCGATATCAGCCGCACTCTCTTCTCGGAGCCAAACCGTTCCGCGACCAGATCGGCCGTGCCGTCCGTCGAACCGTCATCAATTATGATCGCCTCCCAGTTTGGGTGGGTTTGGGCAATTGCGCTTTCAATCGCATTCGGAAGGCAGAACGCCCGGTTCCACGTTGGGATGATGATAGAGACAAGGTCTTGAGTCACAGGTAAGTCCTTTAATTTATTCGCCGGCCTACGGTGCCGTCCCGGCTAATTCTTTACAACATGCTACTGGGCAGAAGGTGGGGCAGACACCTTGTCCGCGCGCTCGCCCCCGTCGTCAACTCTTACGAGGAACAGGATACTAGGAGTCTGTCGGAGATAGAAAATGCCCATTTAGAATCAATCGCTTACAAGAATTTTACAGTGACAAATTGTCCGTAAGTTGTTAATTCTAGTGTAGTGTCCAACAAATAGCTGGACAGGCCAAGTCGTGTCTCACAGGAGGGGTTCATCTCACGATCCGCGTCCATCGGCGTGCATCGGCGGCCAATAATTATGCGCCGCCCAGTATTAGCTCCCGATCGACGCCGGTTAACGCAGATTTTGCGCGGAACCGCAGTATTCGATCTGTCCAGCTATTTCTTAAACACTACACTAGGTTCAACGAAATCTATCTCCGGCAGGACACTAGCTTACAGTCATGGAGTTTCTTGCACAGATCGAAGCCTGCGGTTCACGCCGGCTGACACGGATTGCTTGGCGTGCCAATCTATTTTGCCGCCGCCGTCCTAGGAGTCTGTCGGAATGAAGCTGTTTTCGACCAAGAATCAATCACTTACAGACCATGCAATGTTCGTAAGTTATTGATTCTACGTTCGAGAAATTCTATCTCCGACAGACTCCTAGTTCTTTTCCACCAAACTCAAACATTCTTCCAGTGTCCGCAAGGCCAGGTTCGCCTGCTCCGGGTTAATGCAAAGCGGCGGGCTCAGGCGAAGCGTGTTTGGACCGGCGCCCAGCACCAGAAGCCCCCGTTCAAAGGCGAGCTCTTCGATCCGGTTCCGCAGTTCCGGCGCCCTTTCCCGGCTCCGCTGGTCGCGGACGATCTCGATTCCGATCATCAGCCCGATGCCGCGAACCTCGCCAACATGCCGGAAACGCTCGGTCCAGTCCCGCATTCCGTCCAGCAGCAGTTCGCCCATGGCGGCGGCGTTCCCCATCATTCCATCTTCCAGCACTTCGATGGTGGCCAAAGCGGCCTCAACCGCCACTGGATTTCCACCGAACGTAGAGGCGTGCGCGCCCGGCTTCCATCGCATGATGTCCTCGGTGGAAATCATGGCGCTCAGCGGCAGGCCGCTGGCAATGCCCTTGGCCACGGTCAAAATATCCGGAACCACATCAAAATGTTCGCAAGCCCACCATTTTCCCGTCCGGCCCATCCCGCTTTGCACTTCGTCGAAAATCAGCAGAATTCCATGCTTGTCCGCCAGATCGCGCAGCCCCCGCAGGAACTCAGCCGGCGGTACAATGTAGCCGCCTTCGCCCTGTATCGGCTCGACGATGATGCCAGCCACCTCGCCAGGTGGCAACACCGTCCGGAAGAGAGTGTCTTCCAGATAATTCAGCGCATCGGCCGCGCTTTCGGCGCCGGATTTGCCCGAGCGGTACGGATTCGGGTAGGGCGCGTGATACACCCCGGGGAGCAGCGTTCCAAACCCCTGCTTCTGCACATACTTGCTGGCTGTCAGGGACAGCGCCCCCATCGTGCGCCCGTGAAATCCGCCAAAAAACGAGATGAATTTCTCACGGCCGGTGGCATAGCGGGCCAGCTTTAGCGCCGCCTCTACCGCCTCGGTTCCCGAGTTGCCAAAGTAGACCCTTTTGGGACCGGACCCCGGTGCGATCGAGCCAAGCTTCTCGGCCAGTTCCACCATATTCTCGTAGTAGAAGTCCGTCCCCGACATATGGATCAACCGGCTCGATTGTTCCCGAATGGCGCTCACCACGCGGGGGTGACAATGCCCTGTCGCCACTACGCCGATGCCGGCATTGAAATCCAGAAAGCGGTTGCCGTCGACGTCCTCCACAATCGCGCCCTCGGCGGATTGGACCACCAGCGGGTACCCCCGCGTATAGGACGGCGAGATAATCCGCCTGTCCCTCTCTATGATCGCCCTTGCCCGCGGGCCCGGCAGTTCGGTTACTATGTGCGGCATCGCCGCTAGGGGAGCTTCAACGGTATACATGAGATTCCGTCCAGCAATGAAATTGGGATTTGTGAAAACTACTTGCGGCGAATAGCTCATATTTCACTCCGTTGCGATGGTCGCTCCGGGCTGGCTTTCCGCCCCTGCCGCTGAAATGAAGATTGGAACAGATTGACCCGGCTCGCTGGTAGGCGGAACGCGGACATTCAATTGAAATACGCCTGCAATGGCTCCGAAGGTGGAGCCCGCATACAAAATCTCTGCGTCCAGACCGTTAATCTGAACGGAAATCTCGGCCACCGGTATCGACGGCGGAGTGGAGGCGATTTGTCCGTCAACGCCATCCGGGTCGGTCTCGCCCAAGCCGACTGCATAGAAAACCACCACCGATCCGCGGTGAGCCGGATTTTGCCGCCCGTTTCTTGTGCCGTCTTCGTTAAAGGCCAACACTTGGCCCGCTCCCGACGAGTTAGCGCTAAAAACTCCCGGGGAACTCGCTCGCAGCGGCAGCATAATCGGATTCGAGAGTCGGCCGCCGACGCTGATCTCGACGCTTACGCTCCCGGCATCCGGCAGCCCATAAGGCACCATTGCGCTCACCTGGCTGGCTGCAACGTATATCAAAGGAGCCGGTTGTCCGTCAAAAAAGGCAACCGTTCCGTTCAACTCCGTATTCACCCGCCCCTGCGCATTCAACTTGGCCGTTGCCGGAGTTACCGGTCCCAAATTAAATCCAAATGCGGTAACCATCCCGCCCGGACTCAAGCCCGCTGCCTCAAAACTGGCCGCATTGTCAATTACCGTTAGCAGCGGCGATCCAGCGGGCAGCAACCAGAGCGGCAGTGTGACATCCCGGCCGTCCATCGTTACCGTTACATTGGCCGGTGTACGGGCGCCGACTGGCGCGGACGTCAGTTGAATGCTGGCCCGGCTCGATCCGTCCGCAATCGACAAGCTTGCCGCCACAGTCAGCGCCGGCGTATCGCTGGCTAAGGCGAGTTGCACGCCGCCCGTCGAAGCCGCAGCCGTCAGGATTACTTCGCATGACGCGGTTCCCGGCGTTACCATCGCCGGTACTCCGCAATTGATCGCTGCAATCGCCGGAGCCGCGAACTGGAACGCGCCCAGATCGTACCCCGCGGTTCCTCCCCGGGCGAAACCGTCAAGGTCGGTCCCTGGCCCTACGTCTACTCCTCCGCCTCTAGCGGCGCTGCCCGCCGTGAGATGGAAATCCTTCGCCGCGGGATTGACGAAACCGGGGTCCTTCCCGACAGATTTCGTGATGTTCGGATTCCCCGGCAACGGCGCGTTAAAGAAAAGATTGTTTGAACCCACAATCCCCTGGCATGCGCTGGAGCCGGTGCAGAGTTGGCGGCCATTGTAGGATACGAACGGCGGAATATTCGCCGCTTGATAAAAAATGTTGTTCCGGACGCGAACCTTCAGATTGCCGTTCCCGGCATTATTGACAACACCGGCATTCGCATTGGCGTAGGGCGGAGTGCGGAACGTGCCGCAGTTGTACATCGTGTTTTGGAAAACTTCGACCGTGCCCCCACCCTCGGCGCCGTTGTTCGTCGTTCCCGCAATATTGATACACGACCAGCCGCCGGATTGTTCCGGGTTGTTCGGACCTTTTCCCGCGTCATAGATCACGTTGTTATAGACCTCCACCTTGCCCTTCGACGGATCGATGGTGGCCAGAATCATGCCGTCGCATTGCGTGTCGTGAATCACATTGTCGTGAATGCTCAGGTCGAACTGGTTTCGGCCGGTGGGATCGCTCGCGCCCCCGTTCCCTAGTGGCGAAGAGTGTACTTGCAGGCCGCGGCAACCGTGTACGTTGGCGATCGTGTTCCAGCCCATATCGACGTGGCTGCTGTCCGTTGAGAAGTAGACGCCGTGATAAAGCGCGGAGGCGCCGATTTTGCCCGCATCATGGACGTTGTTTCCATAAAATTGCAGGTAGTTGACCTGGTTGCTTTCAAAGCACGCTCCGCCGCCATCGCCGCTGGGGCACGTGAACTCGTTGCCCACGATGCGCCAGTGGCTGCCTCCGGCAAGCGCCATGCCGGCGAGGGAGGTGAGCGACAGGCCGGAGAACACCCAATTCCCCTGGCAAGCGCCTCCGCCTCCGGAACCATCCGTGGTCCGTACGCCGAAATTAGGGGAGCCGTCGCGCGCGCCGGCGAGCACGGTTGCCCCGGGATACGCCACCAACGCCCGCGCTACCGAACCGGTACACCATTCACTTCGTAAAGTGATCGCGGCATTCCACCCCTGCCCGTCTTCCTCCGTCTGCCGGACGCCGTTCATCGCATAAATAATGTCTCCGGCGGTGATGGTCTGGACCGCGTGCGGCATGGTCTTCCAGGGTTTGCCGAAACTGCCATCGTTACCATCGTTTCCATTCGTGGCAACGAAGCGGATATTGCCCCGCCGCACCGTGAAAGGAACCGCATTCGATTTGCCCGCCGCCGTGGTCACCACAATATCTCCGCTTGCTGCCGCGGTTCCCAGTTGGAAGGTAATCTTCGTGTCGGTCCAGATGGGATACGCCGACGCACTACCGCCACCAATGGACACTTTCGAACTTCCCTGGGAAGCGCCGAATCGTTTGCCATAAACTGTTACGTAGGCGCCTGCGTTCTTTTCGCCCCCCGAATTCGGACCGCTTTCCAGGTCGGAAAAGAAGAGGCGCGGTTCGGCCCCCTGTGCGCGCGTGGCCGCGAAAAGCGCCAGAAGGGAAAGCAGCGAAATACCCGATGCGGTTGCCATTTGTTTCAATTCCTTCCTCGCCGGACGGCCGTCCGCAGCCCTAGCCGCCCCGGAAGTTGCCGCGCGAAATCGCGAATCCGGCGGTCCAGAATACAAAGCAGCGCGATATAGACGACCACTGCAATCGACGGTTTTGCCAGAAGATTTACTGCCGCATTTTTGAAATCCACCTGCGATACCAGTGCCCACGTGATTGCGCCTGCGCAAAGGTATCGGCCAAGCGCCCTCCACTGAACCTTCAGCGGCAGCGCCCGGAACGAATAAATCGACAGCAGCACGGTGCAAAGCGCGTAGCTCAAGAGCGTGGCCAGCGCGGCCCCCTGCAAGCCAATTCGCGGCAGCAGCACGCAGTTCAATACCATGTTCAAAGCAGCCGCGCATAGCAGAACACCGCCAAATACCCGGGTTCGCTTTTGGATCACCAATCCGGCGTTCAGGAAGACATGCGTCGTATAGATCAGCAGCCCCGCCACCAGGGTGGGAATCAGCGTATCCGCGCCCCGGTATTTGGGAGATGCCAGGACGATTACGGCATCTCGCGCCGCCACCGCTGCAATTACGAACAGCCCTGCCGCCGCCATCAGGAACAGATCCAGGCCCAGGCTCACGAATTCTATCGTCGCCTCTTTCCCCTTGGTGTTCCACATCCGCAAATAGATCGGAAGAATTGCCAGGCTCAACGGCGCAATCAGCAGCGTGTTGACGTAGGTCGATAACCCGTATGCCACCGAATAGAATCCCAAGGCGTCGCTGCCGAGGTAGTACTGCACCAAACCGCGGTCGCCCGCGTCCAGTGTGATGCCAGCCAGCTCCTGGATCACAAGCGGGGCGCCAAATACAAAACCCGCCCGGCACAGCGTAAGATCGAAGCCCTTCAAATGGACCAGCCCGCGCCGGAATAGCGGTATGCTCACTGCCAGCACGACCGCAAGCTCCACCCCCATCGTGCCCGAGAAGTACGTCTTCACTGTCGGCCCGGTGAATGGAATCAGCACGCAAACGGCAGCGATGGTGCCGCCGCGAATCGCGAATGAAAGTACGTTATATAACTTGGTTCGCTCTTCGATGCGCAGGAAAGACCACAGCATCGACTGCATCGAGCGTAGAAAAACAAGTGCGGATGCAAAAACCAGCACCGCCACCAGCGGGCCGCTCACCATCGATTCCGGAACCAGGTGAACCCCGGCGACGAACAAAAACGTGGCTATGGTGGCCGTGGCCGCTACGCCAAAAAACATCGAAGAGTAATAGCGCCGCGCCGCTGCTGGATCTTTCGCGAAAGAATCCCGGTCAAAGAACCGCAGTGCCGAATTTTGCATTCCGCACTTCGATGTTGCCGTGAGCAGCAACAAAACTTTTTGTGCAAGATCGATCAGCCCGTAATCGGCAACTGAAAACGCCCGGGTGAAGATGGGAAAGGAAATAAACCCGAGCGCCAGACTGCCAATCAGGCCCACCAGGTAGTGAGACGACTGTTGAAATAGTTTCTTCAGCTCGCCGGTGACTGTGTCCGGGGTGTTTGCAGCAATCGGAGCGCCGGCTGCTGTTTCGCCGGCCTTCGCTTCCTCAACGCCGATGCTCACAGCGACTCCCCGCTCAGCGCCGATTCATAACACCGGGCCGTACTGGCGGCGATATCCGCCCACTGCGGTCCGCTCAGATGACTTTCCCTTGCGCTTTCGCCCAGACGTTGACGCAGGCGGGGTTCGCCAATCAGGCGCACCAGGGTTCGCGCCAGAGCGTCCACATCTCCGTAGGTCACCAGCATCGCGTTGTCGCCGTCCCGCAGCAGATGATCGAAGGCGGCCAGCTTCGAGGCTACAATCGCTTTCCCGTATCCAATGCCCGTCATCAAAGCGCCGCTGGTGGTGATCTCGCTGTACGGGTAGACCAGAATGTCGGCCGCCAGATAGAAGTCCGCCAGTTCCTCCACCGAAACGAATCGCAGTTCGAGCCGTACGGTCGAGGCAATTCCCAACGATTCCACTTGTTGGCGAATGCCGCGGATCAATCCCTCGTCTCCGCTTCCCGCAATCGCCAGACAAGCCCGGCCGCTCGCGGCCTGCACCTGCTTCCAGGCGTCCAGCAGGAACGGTACGCCTTTGTAAGGCCGCAAAATCCCCTGCCATAACACCAGCACCTGATTCTCCGCGACGCCTATCTTCCTTCGCGCCTGCTCCCGCGTCTGGGTGGATTCGTTTTCGAGCAGCGGGCCGTGAGCAATCACGGAGATCCGTTTTGGGTCCACTCCAAATTCCTCTACAAGGCGGCTCTTGGCGCAGCCGTCATGACAGATGAGCCGACTGGCCATGCTGTAAATCTCCGCGTACCGGGCGCGATACCGTGCGCCCGTGTTCTGCGGAAGAACATTATGTACGGTGTAAACAATCCGGATGTTCATCCCTCGCATCGCCCGC
>JANXXV010000110.1 GCA_025350445.1 Bryobacteraceae bacterium
TTCCAGGTCGCTGCCAAACATCCACAAGGCCAGCATGTTGAACAGGATATGGCCGAATCCCAGAGGGTCGTGCAGGAACATGTAGGAGACGAACTGCCAAATAGCGAAATGATGCACCACGTCCTGGGGAACAAGCCCAAAGGGATGGAACAACCAAGCATAACCGGCGATGACGGAAAAATAGTAGACGATGAATAGAGTGATGTTACTTATGAGCAGCCATTTCACTCCCGTGGAGAAGAATCCAGAGTAGGAAAAGTTGCGTCTGCGGGGTCTGGTGCTGTTGGCCATGCTCGAGGTCGGTCGTCAATTCCAGAGTATCAGAAGCCGCCTGGATTTCTTAGGGAACTTTGGGCTCAAGGTGCGTGGCGGTGACTTGCGTTGCGATAGCCAGTGCGAGCCAAACCTGCCAATGCGAAAACAGACCGCTGGGGATGAAAAAGCTGCCGGTCCAATTGAGATCGGCACCCAGTCTCCATACCGAAAGGACGTAGGCGACCAGCGCCACCGGTTTCAGCAGGTAACTGAACAACGGAGCCATTTCATGAGTGTTGCTCTTGAAGACATGCACTAAGCCGGGAGCGCCGGCGGGACTCATTTTACCTAGCATATATTGACCGTTCCTGCCACCTTAGATGCTGCGGGCGGTCTATTGGTTTCCGGTTTACTTTTAAAGGATGGCGGCGTCGTTGCCGGAGTAGCGGCGCCGGGCGAAACGGGATAAAACGGTGGACATTACCTGCATGCCGGCGCCGAGCGCTAACCAGACCTGCCAGTGAGAAAACAGGCCTTGCGAGATCGCGAACTGTCCGGTGAGATTCAAATCAGCGCCGAGGCGCCAGCAACCCAGCACAAACGCCATCACCGATGCCGGGCCAAGAAGCGCCGCGGTTCCACGCGCCACTTGCCAGTTAAAGCTGTGAGCTTTCCGGAGCGATGCGGCGTAGTTGATTTTGACCCGGACTCGCATACCCAAACTTATGTACTAGTATATCGGCAACTGCGATAAAGTGTATCGAGAAAGTATTCACACGAGAGGGATTGGAAAGGAGACTATGCGGAGAGTTCAAACTGCGGTCATTGGGGCCGGATTCATGGGCCGGGTGCATTCGGAAGCGATCCGGCGGGTACCGAATGTGGACCTTGTTGCGGTTGCGGCGGCAACGGACGCCGAAGCTGCCGCGTTCGGAGAAAGCATCGGGCTGCCGCGGACTACCGGAGACTACCGGAAGCTGTTGGCCGATCCGGAAATTGATGCCGTCCACGTCTGTACGCCGAATGCGCTGCACTTCCCGGTGGCGAAGGCGGCGCTCGAAGCCGGCAAGGCTGTGCTGTGCGAGAAGCCGCTGACTTTGTCGGTCGCCGAGGCCCGGGAGCTAGTGGAACTGGCGGCGGCTAAGAACCTGGCGAACTGCGTGAATCACAACCTTCGGTACTACCCTGTGGTGCAGCAGATGCGGAGGATGATCGAGGGTGGCCAACTGGGCGATGTACTGGTCGTGCAGGGCACCTATTCGCAGGATTGGCTGCTGTATGATACGGACTGGAACTGGCGGATCGATTCGAAGGCGAACGGCGCGTTGCGGGCCATGGGTGATATCGGGTCGCACTGGATGGACATGATTCAGCACTTGACCGGGCTGAAGATCACGTCGCTTTGCGCGGATTTACAGGCGTTCCATAAGACACGGAAGAAACCCAAAGTGGCGGTTCAGACATTCGCGGGTACGAAGCTGACTCCGGACGATTACGTGGAGGTGCCGATCGATACCGAGGATTATGGGGCGGTGCTGTTGCGGCTTGGGGATCGGGCGCGCGGCGCATTCACGGTTAGCCAGATGTCGGCGGGGTGCAAGAACCGATTTTCGGTTGAGATCTTCGGGACCAAGTGCGGCGTGGGTTGGAACCAGGAGCGGCCGGATGAACTTTGGATTGGGCACCGGAATTTGCCGAATCAGGTGATTTTGAAAGATCCGTCGCTGCTGCTTCCGAAGGCCGCGGCTTATGCGGATCTGCCGGGCGGGCACGGCGAAGGTTACGACGATACCCACAAACAGGTGTTCAAGCGTTTCTACAAGCGAGTTGCGGACCCTGGGGCGGAGGTGGAATATCCCACCTTTGTGGAGGGCATGCAGGGGATGGAGAAGCTGGAAAAGGTGCTGGAGAGTTCGCAGCTCCGGGCTTGGGTGGACGTTTAGGCGTTTTGCGAAACAGAGCCAATTCCGCGAGCGGGCAGTTAGGGCGCTCGCGGAATTGGGTTGTCGGGAAAAGCACTTTCGGGCTGTGTCGCCGCTGAACCGCGCCGGATGGGGCGTCCCCATCCGGTTGTCAGGAACTGTGTGAGTGGTTGCTCCGGGTCCCTGTTTTCATTCTCTCCGCGAAAACGCCCGTTTTGCGAAACAGAGCCAATCCCGGGTTATGCCCGCGTGATGCCGATCTGGCCCCTTCCCTCAAACTTCATTTCAATTCCCCGGCGGCGGAGTTTTGCCACCGCTTGGTTCAAGCGGCAGGAGATGGCTTGCGCCGTTTTGGGCCAATCGGTGCCGGCCGGATCTATCGCGTGCAGCGCTTTGAGGAGCTGGGTTGCTGTTCCGGTCCAGGTGGATTCGACGGTCATCAGGGCCGCGATGGTTTCGGCGAGATTGCTTTCCGGTACCGCCTTCGATTTGCCGGGAGCTAGAATTGCGCGGATTTCGGCCGTGGAGAGTTTTACGGCGGGCTCGGCGGCGTTGAGCCAGGCCGCCAGGTCTGAGAAGCCATGACCTTTGTGGTTGCCTAGCGCTACGCAGACGGCGGTCAATAGAGCCGAAAGGGTCTGGGAACGGGTCGTCTTGAAATCCGACCAGATTGCGCCGGGTTTCTGAAGCTTCGCGGAGGAAAGCGGGCGGGAAGTGACGGTGAAGATGGGATTGATCAGTTCCGGTCCTGGAGTCCAGTTGGCCTCGTCTGGGACTACCAGAATTATCGGGCGGTTTGCCGCTTGGAGGCCGATTGACAGATGGGATGCCAAGCTCTTTACGCCGTCGAAGGCGAGCACCCAGTGAAATTGAGCGAGCAAGCCGATGTAGCGTTCGTTGCTGGTGAGCGGGATCAGGGGGAATTGCGCGGGATCGATTAGCGAACGGAGTAACAGTGCGGCGGTGGATTTGCCGCTGGCTCTGGGCCCGGTGACAACCAGGATGGGGTAGGGGCCTTCGGGCCTGAGAGCTGCCAGAAGCCAGCAGAGGCAGCGGCCCCAATCATCCGGACCGCTTAAATTGAGAAGGCTGCGAAAGGCGTGAAAGCCGACCGGCAACGCGCTGGGTTCATCGGGATAAGGCAGGCCGGCTACGGTACGGGTCCGGCTGGCGGCGCAGGCGGGGTTGGAGGCTATTTTCCAGCCACCGGGCATCAACTCGATGGTATCGCCGGCGGCGTTTCCAAGATTGAAGACGATGCTGTTCCGGCCCGCGGTGACGCGCGGCTGGGCGGGATCTTCACGGGAACGCCGCGGCTTTGGCAGTGTGTCTGGTTTCTCGCGATGGGACTTCGCGCTCAGGCGGGAGTTGCCATCGATCAGCCAGTCCCGGAATCTGGCCTCTTCCGGGCTCAGATTGTTCATCGTCAATGTTGGTTCAGCGAGTATTCCTTGGTTGGGGTGCTGCATGTATCCTCGGTTGGAAAGTAGCACTCGGCCCGTTTAGCCCTGGTTGAGTTTTTGGTGTTTTTGTTGTGGGGAAAGGAAATAGAGGTGTGAGATTTCCGTGAACCAAAATATGGCCCCCTACGGGGAGCCCGTGGCGGGGATGAAAAAGTACACCAACTAGAGCGAAAGTGGAAGAAGCTGCCCGCGGACGAAGGCCGTTCGTGAATCCGGCCGGGGATACATTTTTAGCGGAGGTAGCGATTGTAGTCTCCGCCGCCAGGCGGTGAACACCTGGTGTAGTGTAGGGTCCGTAAATTGGCTAGGTCCTCGGATTGGACGACGGTGCGCAGCCTCCGTAGCTATCCGCCTGGATGGCGCTTGTGATCCGGGAAGCCGAGGCAGGGGCCTCGGCGGTCTTGTTATTTTGAAGACACTACACCAGTAAGATTGTCGAGATGGTGACAGCTTCCCTCGCCCGGCGGCACAGAGGAGTGGCTATGAATTCACTATACCGCCGCTAGTAAACGGGGCCGAGAAGCGCTGGGCACGCGTGGCATCACGGCCTTGCCGGCCGATGAGGCGCTGACCGCAGGGCCGTGAAGCTAGATGTTCCCGAGGCCGCGCGCGCGACTTTCCGGGGACGCCGGCGCAGGTCGGCGCAACAGCAAGTATGCCCGGCTGGGAGGCGGGCGAACCGTAATACCCGAAGTGCCAGGCGAAGGCCCACAATGCACCAACGACGCCAAACAATACAAAGGTCTGCCGCCCAGATGTAGCCTTGCGTCCGCGCGTGCCCGCCGGCAGGGAACCAGCGGGCCAGAACGCCAGCCATGTTGGGGTAGGCTCCGGCCTCGCCCGCACCAAACAGAAAGCGGACCGCGAGCATTGGGAGGAAGCCCGTCGCTGCCGCGGTGAGTGAAGTGAATGCCGAGCACCAGAGAACGATCTGTGTGAGCACTTCAAACAGTCCGTAGGCAAGAATGAACGCACCCAGAATCCAGCCCCAGCGCTCAGCCGGGATGTGCAGTTCTTCTTGAATCCTGGGCCCCGCCGACGCGATGCTGATGCGGTCCAGAAACGTGATGATCGCCAGGACGATCAAAAACAGCAGGACCTGATGCCGCTTCTTCAAGAGCCAACCTTAGCAAACACCTCGCGTGCTCTCCGCACCGCAAGCTCGGGGCTGGATAGGATCGCCGGTCCACTGCTGGTATCTATCCGCGCAATCACACGGGCCATTGAGGCCTGCGCCAGCACGACCACATCTACTTTCCGCCGCAATTGCGCCAGGCATTCCAGCAGCAGCGCGTCGTGGCGTTCTGTATCGCCAGCCAGGACGGCTTCAAAGGCGCCCTCGGCCAGCGCCGGCACGATCTGGATACGGCGTTGCTCCCGCGCGGCCGTTTCTTCAATCAGCGCGATAGTCGGCTCCAGTGTCGTCCGTATGGTTGCCGCTACACCGATCCGGCCTCCAATCTTCACCGCGGCCTCGGCCATTGATTCATCCACACGCAACACCGGGAAGTCAAATAGCAAGCGCGCAACAGGCACCGCGGCGCCAATCGAAGAACAAGTCACCATCACCGCATCGGCGCCGGCGTCGTGCGCGGAATCGATGGCGGAGACAATCCTGCGGATCGTTGCCTTGGTCAGCCGCTGCGCGCTGATTGTGTTTCGTATCAGCGATTCGTCGCTGATATGGAACACTTCAACGTCCGGCAGAATCTCTTTAGCGAGTTTGGAAAACAGCGGAACCAATACGTGGCTTGTGTGGATAAAGGCGAACTTTGCTGACATGGCGTGGGCGACAGTCCTCGCGAGGATAATATCATCCCGCCTCGGATCGCTCGCCGGAGTAGCGAGTGGCTGCGACGAAGATGAGGGCCAGTGCACTGGCGCAGCAGGCGAACGCCACCCAAGTGAGCAGGCCGGCGAAGCCGAGCGAATTCCTGACGAGGCCTGCCACAAGAATGATCACCGAGGCCGAGATGCCGCCCATCGTATTGAGGAATCCCGCACCGAAACCGTAGTTGCGGGCGGAGATCACGTCGTAGGCGCCGGCGAAAATGTTGGCAATCATCAGACCGGCGAAGCCTCCATACAACGCCGAGCAGAGCCGCGCGAGATCCAACGAGTGGACGGCGAAGGTGAGATATCCGAACGGCGCGCTGAGCAGGATGCCGGCGGCTGCGACGTAAAGCCGGGCGGCGGGCATCCGTTTCGACAAACGGTCCGCCAACGCGCCACCGAAGACCACGCCCAAGGCGCAGCTCACTTGCACGTAGATGGTTGCGTTGAAGCCGCTGTCGGTCATGGAGAGGTGGTAGCGCTCTTGCAGAAACGACGGATACCAGGCGTAGAAGACCCAGAGCATGGCGCAGAAGCAGAAGAAGGCCGCGCAGATAGCGATGTAGCAGCGCGAGCGAAGAAGACTCCTGAGATTGGCGACTGTACTCCCGCTGGAAGCGGTTCGCGGCGCAGCAGGGATGTATGGAACGCGGCGGGCCAGCACGAAAGAATAGACGATGCCGAAGGCGGCGGCGATGGCGAAGCCTGCCCGCCAACTGACGCGATCAGCCATCCACCCGCCGTACCAGCCGCCCGCCACGAGTCCGGCGAACTGGGCGGATTGGTGAATGCCGAGCACCTTCGAGCGAACGGCTTCGGGGTAAGCCGCGCCCAGCGTGCCCATGGCCGCGGGAAAGTATAGGGATTCAGTGATTCCCATCACCGCGCGCCATAAAAGAAAGACCAGGACCGTGCCGCTGAGGCTGCTGCCAAGAGTCGCGGCGCTCCACAGGATCACGCTGGCGATGATCATGCGGTCGCGCCGGACCACATCCGCCAGGCGGCCGGCAATCGGCATGCAGATCGTGTAGGACCACGAGAAGACGCTACCGATCAGTCCCAGTTGGGCATCGCTAAATCCAACATCGGTTTTCAACACAGGAAAGATGGAGTAGACCATCTGCCGGTCAATGTAATTGAGCGCGAGCGCGAGCCAGAGAAAGGCGAGCAGCGACACGCCCGCCTTGCCGGCAACGCTACCCATGCATCGTTTTGAGTTCCGCCAGCGGCACCCGGGAGTACTCCGCCAACGCCGCGAGATTGATGCCGATGCCAAGCCCGGGCGTGGTGGGGATTGGCAGCATACCATCGGAATCAAGCTTCCATCCGCCAACTGCGATTTCGTCGATGAACGGGGAGCCGGTGAGGTATTCGACGAGGTCGGTGTCGGGAAAGGCCGATGCCAGGTGGAGGTCGGCCGCAAGTCCAAGGGCGGTGTTCCAGCCGTGGGGAATGAAGCGTACGCCATGGTCGCGCGCCATTTGGGCGATCTTGCGTTCCTCGCTGATGCCGCCGACTTTGGTCACGTCGGGTTGAATGATGTCGAAGGCGCCTGCTTCAAGCCAAGGCTGGAAAGACTGGCGGCGGGTCAGCACTTCGCCCCCGGAGATTGGTATTGTTGCGGCGCGGCGAAGTGCGACATAGTCGGCGAGGGCGTCGGGATGGAGCGCTTCTTCAAACCAATGGACGTCGTAATCAGCCAACATTTTGGCGGTGCGGAGTGCCCATTTGTAGCCTTGGGGCCAGAACGCATCGCTCGCGCCGGCGTCAACCATCAGCAGCGAATCGGGTCCCACTGCTTCGCGTGAGGCGGCAACGATGGCTTCGTCGGTCTTAGCGTCGCGCCGGCCGAAGGGTCCCCAGCCGATCTTGAAGGCGCGAAATCCTTGCGCTTTGACGGGCAGCAGTTCGCCGGCCATGCGCTCAGGCTCGCGCATCAACAGAGAGGCGTAAGGACGGACCCGTTCGCGATAGCGTCCGCCAAGCAGACGGCCGACGGGCTGGCCAGTGGCTTTGCCGAGCAGGTCCCAAAGCGCAATGTCGATGCCGCTGATAGTATGCGTGATGGCGCCGCCGCGGCCGAGCCAGAAGGTATTCTGATGGAGCTTCTCGCTGACCCGTTCGGGCTCAAGCGCGTTTTCATTCAGGTACAGCGGGCGCAGGATGGAGAGCGAGCCACGCACCATTTCTTCGCTGGTAAAGGCGCTGCCCCAGCCGATGGCGCCTTCGTCCGTGAGTACGGCGATCAGCGTGTGCACGCAGTCGTCCGGCTGCAATTCATTGGACCAACCGCCTTCGGGAGTGCGGCCGCGGAGCCCAAACGCTTTCACTTCGCGAATCTTCATAGTCCACGATTATCCGACACGTGTGAACAGCTTCGCTCGCGGCACGAACGTAACGTTGTCGTCCAGCGGAAACACCGGGCGGGCGCAGCGGGTGTGACCGAGGCTCTTGAGATTGGCGCTGGTGGAGCCGGGCGCGTCAATGTTGATCAGGATCTCGGCGCCGTCGGCGAAAAACCGAGGTTGACAGTGAGGCGATTTCACGACGGTCGCGTCGAACAGCGCCGGATCCTGGCCGTGGGCGAGGAAGAGCGATCGATCATACAGGCTGACCGGCCGGGTGGTGGCAATCAGCATGAAGTTGCCCGATTGCAGAACCGCGGTGCGTCCACCGTCCCAGTAACTGCCATGGGATTCGTTGCGGAAATGACCGTCGGACAGCATGCGGACTTTCAGTTCCATTTCGAGCGGCGTGAAGCGGTGGTCGAGACTGCCGCCGATGCGGGTTCGAATGGTGGCGCCGACTCCAGCGAAGAACGCCGCTTCGACGGCAGGCGGGTCGACAACCGGGATGAGCACGGTGCGCCGGTGGCCGGCTTCGACCAGGGCACGCAGCACCGAATTGCTGTCACCGGAAGCGCCGGAACTGGTGGCGTCCGCGGCGTCAACCAAGACCACGCGGCCCTTGGCTTGCGCGGCCAGACGAACGCTTTCTTCCAAGCTAGTGAGCATCTGCTGAAGATGCTCACGCATCTCCCAGAACTCATTTGCAATCGAGATCGCTTCGCGCTCGGCGCGGACAGGGTTGTTGTCGGTACAGAGGAATACGTTCGAGCAAAGCTCGGGCACATCAGTAAAGGGGTTGCCGATAAACATGCCGCCCGATAGCCCGCCTGGACTGTTTTCGATGGCAATCGTCTTGCGGACACATTTGCCGAACATTCCGGTCTCGGTGATCAACTCATAGCCGCGGACCAGCGCGGGAATGGGGACACGCACCGAGACGGGTTTCACTTGGCCATCAATGATGCGGAGCAGCAAGCGGGCGGCGCGCTCGCCGGTCTGAAAGAAGTCGACGTGCGGATAAGTGTGATAAACGGTGAGGGCGTCGCAGTGATCGAGAATGCGATCCGTGATGATGCCGTGAAGATCGAGCGAGATCACGATGGGCATGCGCTCGCCAACGATCTTGCGCGTTTCAGCCAGCAGATAGCCTTCAATATCGTATTCGGTTTCGGAGGCCATCGCGCCGTGGAGCGAGAAATAGACGGCGTCGATATCGCGGGCGTTGCGAACAGCGTCGAGGAACCCGGTGGCAATACGGCGGAAGTCCACATCGGCGAGCGTGCCTCCGGAAGTGATGGAGCGGGCACTGAAGCCCGGTACAATTTCAATGTCGGGGCGGGCGGCGAAGACGGTGAGCGCGCCGCAGATTTCCGAGCCGACGTTCCGGTGGGCCGCGAGGACAGCGGCGCCGGTGGAGACGTCAAAGTCTTCATAGTGACTGAGGACGGGATTGAAAGAGGAGACCTCTTGTTTGCATTCGTTCACTAGGATTCGTGTCATAAGATTCGCGTTTAAGCAGTCTATCAGCGCAGCGGCGTCGAGCGGGCACGAAAAGTCAGAACAAAGTAGACTATACCGCACGACCCATGAGACCGATTCATTATTGGATAGGCACGCTGATGTTCGCCTTCAGCCTGGTGAACTATTTCGACCGGACGATTCTATCGGTCGCGGCGCCGGGGATGATGAGGGAGTTCTCGCTTTCCCCGACGCAGATGGGCACTGTATTCTCTGCGTTTCAAGTCAGCTATACGCTGCTAATGGCGCCCGGCGGCCGATGGGCGGATCAATTCGGGCCGCGTATTGTTCTCACTATTATGGGTCTGGGGGCCGGGCTTCTGACGGCGCTCATGCCGCTCGGCGGCACGCCCGGCCTGGGTTCGCTGATCGGCGTTGTGCCCGCCCTGGTTCTGGTACGTCTTGGTTTCGGAGCCTTCACAGCACCGCTCTATCCCGCCACCGGCCGTATGAACGCCAATTGGATTCCGGCTCGTCACTGTACGCGGATCCAAAGCCTGGTCAACTCCGGAGCTGGTTTTGGCGGCGCCGTGTCCCCGCTGCTGTTCTCGGCGATGATTGGATGGTTCGGTTGGCGCCATTCGTTTGTCATGGCTGGAGCGGCTTCCATCGTAGTGGCTCTGGTCTGGTTTTTCACTGTGCGTGATCGGCCCGCGGCTGCAGTGGCGGTGGTTGCGCCGAAGTGGGGGGCACTCCTAAAAGATCGCAACATCCGCTGGCTTGTGATTGGCTTTGCGGCGGTCGACTACTTCGAGTACATCTTCTTCTTCTGGCTCTACTACTACCTGGGCGAAGTGCGCAAGCTGTCCCCGGAAGACACGGCTTTATACACCACCATCCCTTTTATTGCATGGGTTGTGATGATGCCCCTGGGAGGTTGGGCGGCCGATGCGCTGGTGGCGCGATTCGGAGCGAAGGCAGGCATGCGATCGGTCGCCGCCGGCAGCATGTTGTGCTCAGTTGTGTGTCTTATGGGAGCGCTAAACGCCGCTGACACGAAGACGCTGGTGGCGCTGCTATCGCTCGCGTTTGGCTTTTGCAGCATTGCCGACGTTGTTTACTGGTCGGCGGTGATTCGCATCTCCGGCTCGCAGGTGGGCGCCGCATGCGGGCTGATGAATACCGGCGGCAATATCGGCGGCGGGATCGCACCGGTGCTGACGCCTGTTATCGCCGGTGCGTATGGCTGGTCCGCTGGGCTTTTCTTTGGTGGTCTTGTCGCCCTCATTGCCATGTTCGCCTGGTGGTTTATCGATCCTTCCAAGCCTTGCGATTTGGGAAGTGAACCAGAAACCGCCGGACGAAGTGCGTGATCCGGGAAGCCGAGGCAGGGGCCTCGGCCCGGACCATGGGGTCCGCCGTCCTGGGGATCTCATGGCCGGGATCAGTTCCTGGAGAGTTATTTTATAGACGTTACGCTAGCAGCTTGGTGGCTACGTTGCCGGCTACATCGGTGAGGCGGAACGGCCGACCGCCGTAGTTGAACGTCAGGTTCAGATGGTTGAGTCCCAGCAGGTGCAGCATGGTGGCATGCATGTCATGGATATGCATGCGGTCTTCCACTGCGTAGTATCCAAACTCGTCTGTTGCGCCATACACGAAGCCCTTCTTCACGCCTGCGCCCGCCATCCACATGGAATACCCGTAAGGATTGTGATCGCGGCCGTCGCCCGCTTCCGCAATGGGGGTGCGGCCAAACTCCCC
>JANXXV010000120.1 GCA_025350445.1 Bryobacteraceae bacterium
AGGTACTCGCCGGTCTTTGTGGATCGTTATCTAGTTCCGATGGCGGGCGCAGTGTGGTCCATGGCGCCGGAAGTGATGCCGATGTTTCCGGCAGTGACGCTAATCCGCTTCATGCAAAACCACGGAATGCTGGGGATCAACACGCACCCCCAGTGGAAAGTGATTCGCGGCGGCAGCCATTCCTACATAGCTCCGCTCACCTTGCCGTTCCGCGAGCGTATCGTCAAAACCGCCATCATTCAGTCGGTAGTACGTTCGGAACGCGGCGTGACACTTCAATTCCAAGATCGAGCTGCGCAGAGTTTTGACGAAGTACTGTTCGCCTGCCATGGCGACCAAATTCTGCCGTTGCTCGCGCAGCCAACCGAGGGGGAACGCGAAGTTCTCGGTTGCTTCGCGACAAGCCGCAACGAAACGTGTCTGCACACCGATTCCAACTTGCTTCCAAAGAAAGCCGCGGCAAGGGCTTCTTGGAATTATCTGCTGGGGGATTCGGGTAAGGTCACCATGACCTATCACATGAACCGGCTCCAGTCGCTCCAGACATCGGAAGACTACTGCGTCACGTTGAATGCTAACGGCCACGTCAATCCCGGGCGGGCGCTTCGCAGGATGGTCTATGAGCATCCGCTGTACACACGGGCGGCGATTCGTGCACAAGAACGGTGGGCGGAGATTAGTGGGAAGAACCATACGCATTTCTGCGGAGCGTACTGGTTTTACGGCTTCCATGAGGACGGCGTGCGGAGCGGCATGCGGGTGGCTGAAGCCTTGGGGGTATCTTGCCTATGATTCCCGAACCCGGCCTCTACAAGGGCACCCTGAGGCATCGCCGGTTTCGCCCGCGCCAGCATGAATTCACTTACACGCTCTTTATGGCGTGGCTGGATATCGACCGGATTCCGGAGTTGATGGCTCAGTCGCCCTGGACCAGCTACAACCGCTTCAACTGGGCGAGCTTTAAAGCGCGGGACCATTTTGGAGACCCGCGCCTCCCCCTGCGCGAGCGCGTGGCGCACGATGCGCGCACGCACAACGTCCCGTTGCCGGATGGTCCGATCTTTCTGCTGACGCACCTGCGCTATCTGGGCTACTACTTCAATCCGATTTCGTTTTACTTCTGCTATGACCGGAACGGGCACCTCGATACGATTCTGGCCGAAGTGAACAGCACTTTCGGAGAGAGCCGCAACTACTGGCTGTGTCCCCAGAACCGGCAACCCTCGGCAAACTCACTGCATTACCGCTGCCCCAAGACCATGCACGTGTCGCCGTTCATGGACATGAATCTGGATTACGAATTCACGTTGACTGAGCCGGCGCAAAAGCTGGTCGCTCACATGAACACCATCGAGCGCGGCGCGGCATCCGGGTTGCCTCAACCTTTCTTTGACGCGACGCTCACGCTCGAACACGCGCTCTGGAACGCTCGAAACCTTGGCCGTGTGCTGCTGCGCCATCCGTGGATGACCGCCAAGGTGATCGGCTCAATCCACTGGCAGGCGCTGCGTCTTTTCTTGAAGCGAGTTCCTGTGTACACCCATCCGGCCCGAGTACGGCCGCACGTTCAGGAGGTAACGAAACGAACATGAGTATGAGTTTTGCGCAGAAAGCTGTATTCCGGATGCTGGAGAACGTGCGTCACGGCGCGCTGGAAATGATCTGCCCGGAACGGACCTACCTCTTTGGCGAAGGGGGCACGGGCTTACGGGCCTCGATCGCCGTACATGACGAGCGTTTCTTTTCTCGAGTGCTCTGGGGTGGCGACGATGCCGCAGGAGATTCCTATGTGGATGGCGATTGGTCATCGCCGGACCCCGTCGCGGTCGTGCGCCTGGCCGCCCGCAATCTTTCGGAGTTGGAAGGTGGCAACGCTCTTCTTTCTTTTGCCAACCGCCTCTTCCACCGGTTGCGCCATCGGATGAATCGCAATACGGTCGTGGGCAGCCGGCGCAATATTCAGGCGCACTATGATTTGAGCAACGATTTCTTCCGCCTCTTTCTGGACCGAAACATGGTCTACTCGAGCGCCGTCTACCGGCAAGCCAACGATTCGCTCGAAGAAGCCCAGATCGAAAAGCTCGACCGGATCTGCCGTAAATTGGGCCTGGGACCCGAGGATCACGTTCTTGAAATCGGTACCGGATGGGGTGCGTTTGCGCTGCACGCGTCACGGAACTACGGGTGCCGCGTCACCACCACGACCATAAGCCGCGAGCAGCATGACGAAGCGCGGCAGCTATTCGCCGGAGCCGGGGAGGCGGGAGCTCGGATAAATCTGCTACTGGAGGACTATCGGAATTTGCAGGGCTCCTTCAATAAGCTGGTGAGCATTGAGATGTTCGAAGCGGTTGGCCTCGACTACTACGATGCTTTCTTCGCCACCTGCGACCGCCTGCTGACTCCGGACGGTTCCATGGTGATGCAGGCCATTACCATGAACGAACACCGCTTTGATGCTTACAGGAAGCAGAGCGACTGGATTCAGCGACGTATTTTCCCGGGCGCACAGTTGGCCTCGATTCGAGAGATTCTAAATTCCTTGGTTCGCTCGACCCGCTTGTCGCTCTATCATCTCGAGGACATTGGGCTGCACTACGCCTATACACTGGCGGAGTGGCGTCTGCGGTTCCACGAGTCGATCGACGAAGTTCGCTCGCTGGGTTTTGACGAAACATTCTGCCGGATGTGGGACTACTATCTGGCCTACTGCGAGGGCGCCTTCCGTGAACGCCACATCAGTGACGTCCAGTTGATGCTCACCAAGAATGCAAACCCCGCGATTCTCTACGGCGAGCCATGGAAACATGCCGGGGAAAGCGAAGTGCTGCCAGTGCCGGAGTTGACCTTGGGCCTGGCGGAAACGGGTGAGCGGCTGAAGGTGGGAGTATGACTCGCATTCTTTGTGTTGCGCTGATGACCTCTATGGCCTCTTTATCATTTGCGGCAAGCGAGCTAGCGGTTGGCGAGGGCCTGCCCGAACTCCGAGGCGAGTATCTCAGCGGGAGAAAGGCGGTTCTGCCGAAAGACGCCTCTGGCCGCGTGGCGTTGCTGCTGTTTGGCTTCACCTATCAGTCGCGATTCGCGGTGGAAGCCTGGACCAAACGTTTTCGCGGAGGTTTTGAGAAGAATCCGCAGGTCACCTTCTACGAAATCCCGATGATCGGCGGCATGGCCCGCTTGGGAAAGTGGTTCATCGATAGCGGCATGCGGCGCGGGACTCCAAAAGCCGATCAAGAAAACGTAATCACGGTTTATGGAGGCACGGAGCCTTGGAAGCAGCGCCTCGGCGTTAAGGCCGAGGATTTCGCTTATCTGGTTCTACTCGACCGGAAGGGGAAGGTAGCCTGGCGTCACGCCGGACCGTTCGAGGAAGATGCTTACCAGGATCTTGCGGCGCAACTCCGCAAACTCGGCTCCCTGGAATGATGAGAATATTCATCCCATTCTTATTCTGGGTTGCTTCACTTGTCGCCCAGGACACCGCAGGCGTTGGAGCAATCGACGGCTTAGTACGGGATAGCGAAGGCCATCCGTCGCCAG
>JANXXV010000643.1 GCA_025350445.1 Bryobacteraceae bacterium
CCGCGCGCCGGGCCCTCTGAAGCTGCAATGTCTTGCAGGTGCTGAAGTCCAAAGCGGCAGGAGGCCGTGAAGATCCGCTCCAGGTCTGGCGTGATCACGGATCGCCTTCCGGCCCAGACCGCGAAAACCATCGGCAGTCCGGTCAGCGCCATCCACTCGGTTCCCAGGTCCATGACGTGAAACGGAATGGACGCCGGGTCCAGGTGCAGCGCCGGGTCGCCAATGATCAGCGCCGCATCGGCCGCCTCCAGCATCGACGGCAGATCGGGAGCCATTGAGATCAATGCCGGCTCGGTGCCGAATCGTCTGGCTAATAGAATCCGCGCCAACATCACCGACGTTCGGGAGCTGGAATCGGTGGCCAGCGTCCGGATCCGTTCCGGCGGGACGCGGGAGATCAGCAGAATGCTGCGCACCGCGCCGTGGCAGGCGATTCCGGTTCCGCGGATGATTTCCAGGCCCAACCTGGGCAATTCCGCGCAGGGAACAATCCCGATATCCGCCGCCCCATTCCCTAGCCGGTCCGCGCATTCCGCCGGCAAAGCAAATTCGAGTTCGAAACGATCCCGCTCCGCGCCATGCAGCATTCCCCAGACCAAAGGCTGTGTATTAAGGTAGCTGACCGCGCAGACGCGAGGTTTATTGGAATTTAGAGGGGTCAAATAACACTGTAACACCCTCACCCGGCTCCATTTGCACCTGACCGCGGGGCGTGCTATTTTCCAAGAAGAGCGCTTTCCCGCCGGCGTTCGTGTTTTCAAATCCTATGAATAAATCCGTCTTTCTATATCTCTGCGCGATTGCCGCGGCAGTACTGCCTCACGCCGAGGCGCAATCCCCGTTGAACGGAAACGCCAGCCGTGCGGTCGGCACGCCGTTTCTTATTCCGAAGAGTGTCAATCCGAACGTCGCGGAGGGCCGCGAATTCGAGAGTCCTCTTTCGGTGGCTATTGACACCACTTCCACGCCGCCCGCTGTTTATGTGGCCGATACCTCCAACAGCCGGGTGATGTACTGGAAGAATGCATCCGTATTCTCCAACGGGCAGCCCGCCGACATCATCATTGGCCAACTCGACAAGTATTCCACCAGCGGCCTGGGACCGGGAACGTCGCGCTCCACCGGTCTGAACGCGCCCGTTGCGGTAGCGGTGGATTCCAAGGGCAACTTATTCGTAGCCGACGCCGGCAACAATCGCATCTTGCGCTATCCGAAGCCGGCGGCTAACAACGACGAAATCAAGACGCCGGACTTGGTCATCGGTCAGACAACATTTAACGCAAACGCCGCCAATGCGGGAGGCATTTCCGAGAAGACCATCGCCCTGGCAAGTAATGGTGTGCTATCGCGAACCGCGCTGGTATTCGACAAGGACGGCAACCTGTGGTTTTCCGATACGCTGAACAACCGCGTTCTGCGATATCCGGCTGCGGCGTTGAATTCCGGCGCGAACGCGCCCTCCGCGGACGTCGTTCTCGGCCAGTTCAGTTTCACCGTCAACTCGGCGCCTCCCCTTGGCAACGACTCGCTTAACAACGCCGCCCGCTTGAACAAAGCGGCGGTCTACCAGCCTTCCGGTCTCGCCTTCGACCCAACGGGCCGCCTTTATGTTTGCGATAGCCTCTCCCGCTGCCTGGTGTTCGCCGGCCAGCTTGTAACCGGAGCCTCGGCCGTGCGGATCATGGGCATCAATGTGGTGACCGCCGGGCAGGTAAATCCTCCGCCTTTCACGGAATATACGCTGGGCGGCCCGGAAGGCATCCTCATGATTGGGGACAACCCAACTGTGTTCGATGCCGCCTTGAACCGGATTCTTCGCTACGACAAATTTGAGACGTGGCCTGCGGAATCGCCGATTCCGGCAGCTACCGACACAGTGGCCCGGGGCACGCAGTTCTTCCTCTCGCCGGCGGCAAAAAGCGTGATCGGCCAAGCGGATTTTATAACAGTGAAGGCCAATCGCGGACTCGGCGACGCTACCGAAGCCAGCCTTTCCGGCCCCGTTGCCGGCGCCATGCTGGGAACGGAGATGTTCGTCGTCGATAGTTCGAATCACCGGGTTCTGGTCTTCCCGACACAGGCGTTAGGGTCCGGCGCCTCGCGTGTCCTTGGCCAGGACAACTTCGCCGCTTACGCTCCCAATCTGATTGAAGGCAAGGAATTTTTCCTCTACAACGGCGTGTCCAGTTCGCAAAATGCAACAGGTGACTTTAGCGACGGCGGCGGCGTGGTGGTTGACTTCAAGTCTTCCATCCCGCGCCTCTATGTTGCCGATACCTACAACAATCGAATTCTGGGATTCAAGGACGCCCGCCGGGTAAGGCCGGGCGATAAGGCGGACATCGTCATTGGCCAAGCCGACTTCAGCCGCAGCGTAATCAATGCGCCTCAGGGGCTGCCTAACTTGCCGATGGACGTTGGCCTTTATCATCCTTCCGGTGTTGCCGTGGATTCCAATGGAGCGCTCTGGGTTTGCGATTCCGGCAACAGCCGTGTGCTGCGCTTCCCCCATCCCTTCGATACGCAAGGCCGGCAGCGGCCGGATCTGGTCATCGGCCAAAGCGGACTGTTCAACAAGATTACCGATCCGTCCCGAAACACGATGTCCTATCCCACCAGCGTCGCCTTTACCGTGGACGGGCATTTGCTTGTTTCCGATGCGCTACATAACCGTGTTCTCTTCTTTCGCAAGCCAACCGGGGGCGACTTCACCAATGGCCAGGGCGCCGAAAAGGTAGTCGGGCAAGCCGACTTCAACACCGGCACGCGCGGACCCGGACCCAACCGCTTCGCCGCGCCACGAGGAATCTCCACCGATACCGACGACCGCCTGTACGTGGCGGATGCCGGCAATAGCCGGATCGTCATTTACGACCGTATCCCAAACGCCACCAACGATCCGCAGCCGGCGACGGTGATTCCCAATCTTTCCAGTGCCCAAGGGGTTTACGTCAGCGCGTTGACGGGTGAGATTTGGGCCGCTGACACCAGGACGAACAGGGCGCTTCGATTTCCTCGATTCGACCGTTTAGTGCTGAGCAATGCGCCTGATTATTCGGTTCCCGTGCTGGTTCCGCTGGCGGTAACGCAGGATGGATTCGGGAACCTGTACGTTGCCGAAGGCGGGTACAACCGCGTTTCCATCTTCTTCAACGGGTTGGCGACCCTAAACGCAGCCAACTACAACGACGCGCGGCTGGCCCCCGGTATGATTGCCCAAGTTTACCCGCAAGCGCCGAACGTTCCATTCGGCGATCAAACCGCGTCGGCGTCG
>JANXXV010000157.1 GCA_025350445.1 Bryobacteraceae bacterium
CGTTCGTTGGTATTGGTTTTTGACGATCCAATCCAACCTATCGCGGATTCCACCTTCCTCGCTGCTCAGCCACTCACTCGTCGTGGATCAAACCTAATTTGGACAAGAGCGGTTCCCAACTATTTTCAAAAATCGACAGAAACAATTCAATAACTTACAGCCAATCGCAAAACCGGTCGCCATCCCCCAAGGGTAATCTCAACCCGGAGGTAACAAAAATGTCGTCTAGACAATTGAGAAAGCAAGCGCGCCGGAACGGCGCCAAAGCAGCCGGCACGAAGTCGCCGGAAGGCATCCGGATATCCGCAAAGAACTCGTTGACACACGGACTCACTTCGAAAATGATCGTCCTCAGCAACGAGTCCCAGGACAGGTTCGACGAATTTCACGAAACCTACATCGAAACTTTCCAACCGGTCAACCGCGTGGAAATGGACCTCGTCGACCAGATGATTGCCTCGCAATGGCGTCTCAGGCGCATCTGGTTCATCCAAACCGCCGCCCTGGACCTGAAGATGGACAAACAGGATTCCGAAATTGCAAAAGCATTCAATAAAATCGACCAGCCAACGCGCCTCACCCTCGCTTTCTCGGCCCTTGCGAACGAAGAAAAATCTCTCGACCTGCTGCTGCGCTACGAAACCACATACACCCGCCTGTACCAACGCGCCATTGGCACGCTAATACGCCTGCGCCGTGAGAGCCAAATCGAGGAAGCCCGTCCCGAACCAATAACATCGCAAGAATTGCGAAACGACCCTCCCGAACCGGTCGCCGAGCGGGTTTCCGAACCGGAAATCATACCCGGCCCGCCGGAATTCGCGGATAGGATCACTAAAACGTCTCCCCAGGCATTGAGAGGCCACCTGTCCGCTCTGAAATCGCACTGCGAGGCATCCGAACCACAGCCGGAAATCACTGAATAGGCGAAATCGGCACAGGGGTATCTTCGCAGGAAGCTCGATCCCGCGGGTCTTTGACAATTTGAATGAGTAAGGGCGCGCGCAAGGGCGAACTGTGCCCGGCGTCGTGGCTCGTCACCGAGCCACGCGCCGTGAGGGAGTGGACTACTCGACGATAACTACCGGGTTTGAAAGTTCTCCAATCTCCGGGACGGAAATCGTCACCGTGTCACCTGCGGCCAGCGCGGACTCTTCGGTGACGATAATTCCGGTGCCTGTCAATAGCACCGACCCCGCAGGGACGGGGTTCGCCCGCAGCAGGTATTCGATCAGCGCTTCAAACTTGCGGTTCAGCTTCGCGGTGCTGGTAGTGCCGGAGAACAGCGTCTTGCCGGCGCGCTGTATCACGCAGCTCATCTGTAGGTTGTACGGGTCGGTGATTTCATCGGGTGTGACGATAACCGGACCAAGAGAACAGCATCCGGTATACATCTTCGACTGCGGCAAATAGAGCGGATTCTCGCGCTCCAGATCCCATGCCGAGACGTCGTCGGCTATGGTGTAGCCGAGAATCTCGCCCTTCCCTCCCAGGACAAGCGCCAGTTCCGGCTCCGGCGCTGTGAACTTGGAATCACTGCGGATACCGATATCCTTGCGCGGACCGACGCAGAAGCGCGCGGTCCCCTTGAAGAATATTTCGGGCCGCGGATCGCGATACACATGAGCATAGAAACCTTCGCGGGTGCCGTGCTCGGCATCGCGAAAGTCGGCGCTGGTCTGGTAAGTACAACCGCACGCCCAGACTTCCCGAGGATGAATGGGGATGATGGGAAGCGCCGCTTCTTTATGGGCGATGGCCAGCCGGGTGGCCACTTTCGTAAGCGACGAGTTCTCCATTTCGGCCAGCCGGATCAGGTCGTACATCGTGTAGTCCGGAATCGGCCGCACCATGCCATCCTTTTCAAAGATGGCGGCGGTTACATTGTTATTCCAACGGATTTGTCCAAGGCGCATGGCGTTAGTATTTCAGGTAGACGGTCTTGTAATCGCTGTAGAATTCCAGCGCCGCCGGTCCCTGCTCCTTTGCTCCAAAGCTGGAGTCCTTGGTTCCACCGAAAGGCAGTTGATATTCTACGCCCGCGCTGGGAAGGTTCACCGTCAGCAGCCCGGCTTCCATGCGATAAACGAAGTCGAACACCCGCGAAACGTTCGTCGTTTGGATGGACGCCGAAAGCCCGAACGGAATATTGTTGGCGATGCGCATGGCATCCTCAAAATCCTTGGCGCGCATCACGGCCAGTACCGGTCCGAAGATCTCCTCCTGCGCGATGGTCATGGATTCGGTAACGTCCGCGAACACGGTGGGTTCGCAGAAGTACCCTTTGTCATAGGCGCCGCCGGTCAATCGGTTGCCGCCGCACTTCAATACCGCGCCTTCCTTCTTGCCGATCTCGATGTACTTCAGATTGGTATCGAGCTGGCCCTGGTCGATGACGGGGCCGATGTCGATGCCGGCTTCCATTCCGTTGCCAACTTTCAGCTTCTTCGTACGCTCAACAATCGCCTCTACAAATTTGTCATAGATGGCGTCTTCCACAATCACGCGGCTGGTGGCTGTACACTTCTGCCCGGTTGAGAAGAACGAAGCGTTAACGGTGTTTTCCACCGCGCTGTTGAAATCGGCATCCGCCAGAACGATGGTGGGATTCTTGCCGCCCATTTCAAGTTGAATGCGCAGGCGGCGCTTTGAAGCTTCGCCGTGCAGCCAATTGCCTACTTCGCAGGAACCAGTGAACGACACTGCCTTCAGCGGCTTCGCATTGATGAGCGCGCGGCCGATCTCTCCGCCCGAACCGGCGACAAAATTCACCACTCCCTTCGGAATACCGGCTTCATGGCAGGCTTCCACAATGCGCCATGCGCTGAGCGGAGAAACCGATGCCGGCTTGAGGATCACCGTGTTGCCGCAGATCAATGCGGGCGCAAGCTTCCATGCGGGAATCGCGATAGGGAAATTCCAGGGAGTAACCAGACCCACCAAGCCGATCGCTTTGCGAATGGCGAACATGTGGACCCTGTCGCGTTCCGACGGGACGAGCAGGCCGTTCAGGCGCGAGCCCTCTCCGCCGAAGTAGCGGAAGATGTTGATGGCGCGGCGGACTTCGCCCTTCGCTTCAGGCAGCGTCTTGCCTTCTTCTCTAGTCATTTCGGCCGCGATCGAATCGAACTTGCGATCCAGAATGTCGGCTACTTTGAAAAGAAAGGCTCCGCGGCCGGGACCGGGCATGGCGGACCATGCGGGGAATGCGGCGTCCGCAGCTGCCGCCGCGGCATCTACGTCCGCCGCGGTCCCCTTCACGAAGAGTCCGACTACTTCGTCTGTGTTGGCGGGGTTGCGGTCTTCAAACGTTGGTCCCGATACCCACTCGCCGTTGATGTAATTACGAAATGTTTCAGTGCTCATTTGCCTCGTTTCTTGCCTTAGAAAGCTACCTTCGGATTTGCCCGGGCTGCCGGGTCCGTCTTGAAGTACGCATCGTTGCGTTGGAACCCAAAGAGCCCTGCCGCGATGTTGTTCGGGAACAAATCGATGTTCGTGTTGTACTTCTGAACTGTCTCATTATATCTGCGGCGCTCCACCGCGATGCGGTTCTCGGTGCCGGACAATTCGTCCTGAAGACGCAGGAAGTTTTCATTCGACTTGAGCTGCGGATAGTTCTCGGAAACTACGAGCAAGCGGCCCAGCGCGCTATCAAGCTGGCCGTTCGCCTGGATCTTCTCAGCAGGATTCCGCGCGCCTGCCATCGCCGCGCGGGCATTGGCAATGGCTGAGAATACTTCGGTCTCGTGTTTCGCAAATCCCTTCACCGTTTCCACCAGGTTCGGAATCAAATCCGCGCGGCGCTGCAACACCACGTCCACCTGAGCCCAGGCGCCGGCGATGGCTTCGCGCTGCACCACCAGGTCATTGCGCACACCCATCAGCTTCACCCCGAACAGAAGCCCAAACAAGACCAGTACGACGACGATAATCAAAGCAATTTTCATGGTTTCCTCATTTCTCCATTCGATCGACAGCATCGACCATTACGTGAATCTGTTTCAAATACTCGCGGAACAGCGCCAACGGTTGAAGGTCCCGCGCCTTCACCTTCTCCTCACGAACATCCAATAGCGTAAGAAACGGAGTCGCGTCAATGCCGAATTTGTCGCGGCAAGCTTTGACGATCTCACGCTTGTCAAATTGCGCCGCCTCGCCGGCGAGCAGCAGCGCGTGCCGGAACAGCACGCAGAAGGTGGAAATGGAATCGGCCAGCAGACGCAACAGTACATCCTTTTCCGATAGAATCCCTGCGGCCCTCTGGCGCAGCCGCAGCATCTTGGCGCGAAGCTCATGCTCTACCTGGGCGCGATAGAACGAATAGTCGATGGTCAGATCCGCCACCACGTTGACGCCATGCAGCACTTTGTGGCGTTCCTTGATGTCGTGAAATTCTATGGGAAAACAATCGGTTGAGGTCCGCACTTCCTCTTCGCTCAGCAGCAGCGGCGCGGGGTTTTTCTTATCCCGCCACCACCGGATAACCGGCTCGGAGTCCGCCAATTCCCGCGGCGTTACCTGCTTCAGCACACAAAGGACGTTCAAGTCGGAGAATTGATCTTTTCCGGCTTCGGTGGCTGCGGAGCCGTACAGAATAACGGCGATTAGCCGGTCTCCGTTCGCGGACCGCATTTTTCCGACCAACTCGGTGAGTAGCTTGTCCATATTGATTACCAACGTGTTTACCAATCGCTTGACGCTCCTCCGCCACCGGAGTCGCCGCCGCCAAATCCTCCGAACCCGCCGCCTCCCGAATCAAATCCTCCGCCGCCTCCACGGCCGCGGCCTCCGCCCAGTAAATTGCCCAGTAGCATTCCCGTAATCAACCCGCCGCCCCCACCTGACTTGATGATCAACAGCAACAGAACGATGCCGCCAACCACCACCGGCCACGGAATTTCTGTCGGGGCCTGCCTGCGCGGCCTGGGTCTGTATCCTGCATCATCGAGGGTAACGCCTTTTGCTTGTGCAATGCGGCTGCCCAGACTGTGCGCTGCCGAATAAAATGCTTCTCCGTAGTTGCCGGTCCGGAGTGACACTCGCATTTCGCGGAGCGTCGCGCCGCTTGTTGCGTCGGTGAGGAACGGTTCCAGTCCCCGGCCTATCTCCAGCCGGCTGCGCTTATCTTTTACTACCAGCAGCAGCAGCAGCCCTTCGTCGGTGCCCTTTTTACCGATACCCCACTGGCGGTAAAGGTTGTTGGCAACGTCTTCCACCGGGTCGCCATCCAGCGTATCCATGGTGACGAAAGCCATCTGCGAGCCGGTAGCCTTTTCCACCAGGGTGCAGTAGCGCTCCAGCTCCTGGCGGGCCTCCGGGGCTATTACGTTCGCGAAATCGCTGACGTAGCCTTGCGGCTTGAGCGTCGTCAGATCGATGGCAAACGCACCGCCGGCCAGCAGCAGAAGTGCTACGACACGCCGCAGAGTCATTCCCATCTCAGACAGATTAACAAACCAACTCTTCCGGATTTACGACAAGTCCGTTCAGTTTGCCCAGTACACTGAGCCCAACCTGATTGTGGCCAAACAAATCCTGCGAAATCTGTTGGATCTCTTCCACCGTGACTTTCTCGATGCTTTCCACCATCTGGTCCACTGTGTAGAACTTCCCGAAAAACAGTTCCTGCCGCGCGAGGTTCGACATCCGGCTGGAGGTGGATTCCAGGCTCAACGCGAGCGAACCTTTTAGATGGTCCTTGGCGCGGCGAAGTTCCTCGGCCGGAACGGGGCTATCTTGCAGTTGCCGGAACTCGGCCATCGTCATATCGATGACCCGGCGGACGTTTTCTAGCGAAGTTCCCGCAGCGACAGCGAGGCATCCGGTATCGCGGTATAGATTCAGTTCCGAGAACACGGAATAGGCCATCCCGTGTTTTTCGCGAATGTTTTGGAAGAGGCGCGAACTCATGCCGCCGCCCAGAATAGTGCTCAGTACATAGCAGCCGTAACGGCGTTCATGGCTGATCTCATACGCTGGCACGCCCATGCAGAGGTGAACCTGTTCGAGCGACCGCTTGTTCTTCAAGACCAGGGGCACCTGCGTCACCGGCACTGGTTCCGGTTCCACCGGCGCCCCGGGACTGAGCCGCTCGAAATAATCGGAAGCAAAGCCGACGATTCTGGCGTGATCAAGCCGGCCCGCTGCCGTTATTACGATATTCCGCGGCACGTAGACGTGCTTGTAATACGCCTCGACGGCAGGCTTGTCGAACGCTTTGATGGTCGCTTTGGTGCCTAGGATAGACCGGCCCAGCGGATGGCTTTTCCAGAAGTTACTGGCAAACGCTTCATGCACCAGGTATTCCGGGCTATCCGCCTCCATCTTCAGTTCTTCGAGGATGACGCCTTTTTCCTTCTCGATGTCGGCTTCCTCAAAAAGCGGATTCAGCACCAGGTCGGCCAGAACGTCGAAGGCGAGCGGCAGGTGATCGTCAATCACTTTCGAGTTGTAGCTGACCAATTCCTTCGCCGTATAGGCGTCGAGGTGTCCTCCACAGGAATCCGCCACGCGCGCGATTTCCTCAGCGGTACGGTGTTTGGTGCCCTTGAAGAGCATGTGCTCGATGAAGTGCGAAATGCCGTTTTGTTTCAGAGTTTCGCGCCGGGCACCGGTGCCGATCCATACGCCTACACTGACCGAACGGACATGCGGCATGGATTCGGAGATGACCCTGATCCCATTGGGAAGCGTGGTCATGTCGATATCACGGGCGTTCAATACGGAAGAAGCCATAGTTTATTTGGGGGACCCCTCCATTGTAACAGGGTAAACTGGGAGGGATGCCGCAAACACTGGTTGGAATGGAGTTGCCGGAGATCCAGCAGTTGCTGGGCGCGGCGCAACCTGCGTTTCGCGCGCGCCAGATCTTTGGAGCCCTTTATAAGCAAAAAGTACGCAATCTGGCTGAGGTTTCCAATCTGCCGAAGGACTTGCGGGAACAGCTGAATCGGCAGCACGAATTTGGACTTCCCGAAGTGGAAAACTTTTTCGATTCCGTAGATGGAACGCGGCGTTACCTGTTGCGGCTGCGCGATGCCCGGACCGTGGAAACGGTGCTGATGCCTGAGGAAGGCCGCGACACCATCTGCATCTCAACCCAGGTGGGCTGCCCGGTGGACTGCAAGTTTTGCCTGACCGCGCTGTTGGGCCAGGAACGGAGTTTGACAGCGGGCGAAATTGTGGGACAAGTGTTGCATGTTGCCGCTGCCCATGGCCTGTCTCCGGCGGATACGAGGATGAACGTGGTGATGATGGGCATGGGCGAGCCGTTTTTGAACTTGCCAAATGTGCTCAAGGCATCGCGGATTTTGGTTGATCCGATCGGCGTGGGAATGTCACCGCGGCGGATCACTGTTTCGACGTCCGGGATCATCCCGAAGTTTGCCGAATTCGCGAGCGAGCCGATGCGGCCCCGGCTTGCAATTTCGTTGAATGCCTCTACCGAGGAGCAGCGGCAGCGGCTGATGCCGATCACGCGGAAATACCATCTGAAGGATTTGATGGAAGCTTGCCGCGCTTATCCGTTGCGGCCGTGGGAGAACCTGACCTTCGAGTATGTGCTTTTGAAAGGCGTCAACGACACCGATGCGGACGCGCGCCGGGTAACGAAGCTGGTGGCTAACATCAACTGCAAGGTCAACGTGATTGCGCTGAATCCGGGCCCCGGCATTCCGTTCGGTACTCCCGATCCGGAGCGCGTGGAGGCGTTTCAGGCGATTGTGCGCAAGTCGGTCCCGTGCTTTTTGAGGAAGCCCCGCGGTCTGGATATCTACGCTGCCTGCGGCCAATTGAAACGGACTACGGAAGCGGCGCCGCTGGTGGAATTGAACGCGTAGTTCCTAGTGTGTACACCGCTCCCTGACGGTCGCGGCTCGGAAACGCCTTCGGAGCCGCGACCGTCAGGGAGCGGTACTCGAACGTCCAGAATGCCTATTCCTGCAACTAGGCACTAGCCCATTGCGGCGCCATCGCTCAGCATCTTTTCCACCGCGGCGTTATCGTACCCCAGTGACCGCAGGATTTCGACTGTGTGCTGACCAATGCCGGGTGCGAACCGCGGCGGCGTTTTTACTTCCCCTCGCAGATTGATCGGGTTGTTAACGGTGCGCATCGGGCCGCCGGGTGCATCGGCAATCTCCGCGAAGACGCCGTTCATCTCGGCTTGCAGGTCCCGGGACACTTGCTCACTGTCGGGAACAATGCCGAAGATGATGTCCAGTTCGTGGAAGCGTGCGGTGAGCTCGGCGAAATCCACTTCGCCGATGGCGGTGTCCAGCAAGGCAATCAACTCCGCGGCATGCGCCGCTCTTGCTTCGTGGGAGTTAAAGCGCGGATCGTCCCGCAGGCTGTGCAATCCGAGAGCCTGGCAGAGACGGGGCCAATCTTTCTGAACATCCAGGCAGCAGAGAATGATGCGGTGTCCGTCGCTGGTTACATAGTGATTCACTAGCGGGTTCACCGTCGTGTGACGGCTCCAGCGATGGGCGAATTTTGCACCCACCAGGGCCGCCTGCACGTTGCAGCTATTCGACCAGATGCCGTTGGCGATCAGCGAGGTGCTGACCTTCGTACCGAAGCCCGTTTTTTCGCGCTGGTACATTGCCAGCAGGATGCCGGCGAGCAGTGCCATCGACGTGGGATGATCGCCGAAGCCTGGAGGCGACTGGCACGGATCGGCGCCGGCGTTGTGCATGGTGGCCATCAGGCCGGACCGCGCCCAGTAGGCGGTCATGTCGTAACCGGGCTTGTCCACGTCGGGGCCGGTCTCGCCATAGCCGCTCAGTTGCGCGTAGATCAGCCGCGGGTTCAGTGCGCTGAGGGTTTCGTATTCGAGGCGAAACTTCGAGATCAGCGGTGGCTGATAGTTGGTGATGAAGATGTCGGCGGATTGCACCAGCTTCAGCAGTGCTTCGCGAGCTTCGTCATGGTTCAAGTTCAGGGCGACGCTGCGTTTGTTGCGCCCTTCCAAGATCCAGCAGTAGGCATGCTCGGAGGCTGGCATGGGCGGCGACAACGAAAGATAGCGGTATGGGTCGCCGTGCGGAGGCCGTTCGATCTTGATGACGTCCGCGCCGAAGTCCGATAGCGCCGCCGCTGCCGCCGGCGCTGCGATATAAGTACTGCAGTCGATTACTCGAATTCCTGAAAGAATACCCAGATAATCCTCCGCTCCGGTGTCATGATATACGAATGCCGAACCATTCTGACACAGCTCCAGTCCGGCCGGGTGAAGAACTGGACACGGAGGCGCTCGGCCGGTATTTGGACAGGGGCGGGATCGTGGTGGAACAGTTTCCGGGCGGCCATTCCAACTTGACGTACCTGATCCGGGCGGGCGGGGAAGAGTACGTGTTGCGGCGGGCTCCCATGGGTCCGGTGCCGCCGAAGGCTCATGACATGGCGCGGGAGTACCGCATGCTGGAAAGCATCCATCCGCATTTTCAAGCAGCGCCGAAAGTGTATCTGCTGTGCGTAGACCCGGCAGTCATCGGGTCCGCTTTCTTCCTGATGGAGCGCCGCAAGGGAATCATCTTGCGCGAGACGGACTCGCGGACCTATAGCGCGGAATTCACTGCTCGCGTGAGCCAGGCTTTCATCGACGGGTTGATTGCTCTGCATGCGATCGATATTGAGCGGACTGGTTTGCGTGCGCTGGGAAAGCCCGAAGGTTTTCTCGACCGGCAAGTGCGTGGTTGGACCGAACGCTGGCGCCGTGCCGAAACCGAAAGCATTGCCGGGATGGATCGCGTAATTGCATGGTTGGCGGAAAGCATTCCAGAGTCCGGGCGGGCCACTATTGTGCATAACGATTACAAGCTGGACAATGTCATCCTGAATGCGGAGGATCCAGGGAAGCTTGAAGCAGTGTTGGACTGGGAGATGACCACCGTGGGCGATCCGTTGGCCGACCTCGGTCTGACGCTCTGTTATTGGACGTTGGGCAGTTCTTCCGGCCGCAATGATTCGCCGGGTTGGTATTCCCGTGAAGAACTGCTGGATCGATACGCCGTGGGCACGGGACGTGACGTAACCGGCATTGCTTACTATGAAGTTCTGGGCGTGTTCAAGCTGGCGGTTATCCTGCAGCAGATCTACTATCGCTATGTGAATGGGCAAACCCGCGATGAACGGTTTCGCGGGTTTGCCTCACGGGTGAAGGGATTGATCGAGACCGCATCGGCCCTTATGGCGCGGTCTGTGCCCATACGGGGGCGGTAGGCAGCATTCTTTCCATTCGGGCATATAGCGAAAGCACGGCGTGCCCGGAGGCTTCGAATGCGTTGAGCATCTTCTGAAACTCTCCAGCGTTCATGGAACGGGTATCCGCGGCAAGCGACTCCACCATGCCGAACCATTCAATGAGACTTTCCTGTTGAAAGTTGGAAGCCTTGAGGAACGAAATGTATTCTTGCAGGATCTTGTCGCGTGATTCCCCAGACGGCGCGACAAGCAGCAACCCGCGGAGCGCCGTGCCCTTCCGGTAGTAGAACAGTGCTTCCGATTCTCCGATGGCGGGCTTGATGCCCTCGATGTTATGGAGCGCATCAGAAAATTGTTCCCGCCACTCGGCGGTGTTCTTCTGCTGATCAGTCAGCGCAGCATGCCCGTCGCCAAGTAGAAGAGACGTGAGCTTTGCGCTCAACAGAGCCTCCTCGGCCCTATTGCCGGAATACGTCACCATTGCCTTGGCGTCCATCCTCGACGGTTTGATGTCGTCCAGCTTGATGGGAATGACTGTGGCGTTTATGCCGCTGTTGAAGTCAGCGACTGCGGAGCGGGCGAAATCTCCCAGGTCGCTGTCGGCGCAGCGGGGCCCCGTCAGGTTCTTGACCAGAAACTGCCGGTATGCTTCGTTGAGCTCGCTGCCCCGGAAGACGGTCATTTCCTTCGAGATCTCAGGTAGCGCTGAGGCGAAGGCGCGGTTGTCGCCCGAAATGCGCTCAAACGCGGCGGCGAGTGAACTGGTTAGAAGTTTGTATTGTGCTGACGTCATGATGCGGGAAGCGGCTGAAACCATCCGGATGGCCGGCGCGAGTTCGACGGCTGACGTGAGCCGCTGCACTCGTTCATTGAGGAAAAGCGCAGCCTCATCCCGTTTTCGCTCTTCGGGAGTGAAGCCAATTCCGGCAATAGTAGTTGCTGTAGCGAAGTAGATGGATGGGTCTTCCACCAAGGCGTCCTCACAGCGCAAGCGGGCGGGAACCGGTTTCGGGATTTCGAGGAACAGTTCGCGCGCGCGCTTCGGGTTCAGCGCCAACATCGCGTTGACAGCCAGGCTTTGCAGCATCAGGTGGTCGAGCCCCATGTCCGACGCTTCGGCGATTCTTTGCTCCCGGCTGCCGTTGGCGGCCAATCCGTTTCCGATATGGCGCCCGACCGGAGTGCGCGCGGAGGCTGCGGTTTGAAAGGCTTGTTCGAGAAGTTCGCCCTTCCACGTTTTGTCGTGAAGACTTGGCGACTGCGCTACCCGTAGCAGCGCTCGGGCAGCGAATTCCGACGGTGCGGACTGCGCGAGATCCACGATCTGCGAGAGATCGGGATATTCGAGACGCCTGCGCTTAAGGGCTTCGGACGGCGTCTCAGCTTGCAACGTGGCACAAAGCAATATCGGGATGAACAGGGCACGCACTACTCAATGATCTCAAACCGCTTCAGGGATTCCTCATCAACGGTCAGTCCGAGCCCTGGCACGTTCTCATCCAAATCAATGTAGCCGTCAACCGGGGTGGGCTCGCCCTTGAACACATACCAAAAAAGCTCATTGCCGACTTCCACATCCACCACCGGAAAAAACTCCGCCATCGGCGAATTGAAGCTCGCCATCACGACGTGAAAGTTGTGCATCTGCCCGGCGTGCGGAACCACCGGGACAGAATACGCTTCGGCCAGCGCGGCAATCTTACGCGCTTGCGTAATTCCGCCGACGCGATTCGTATCGAACTGGATGTAGTCCACCGCTTTCGCCTCGAGAAGTTCACGAAATCCATACAACGTGAACTCATGCTCGCCGCCCGCAATGGGAACCCGCCCCATGGCTTTCAGCGCGGCATAACCGTGGATGTCGTCCGGAATCACGGGCTCTTCCAGCCACCGCAAACGGAAAGGCTCCAGCAGCGGCACCATGCGGCGCGCATAATCCAGCGTCCAGCCCATATACGCGTCGGTCATCAGATCCACTTCATATCCGATGACGCCGCGCACGGTCCGAAGCAATTCCAAATTGCGCTCCATGCCGGCCGCGCCGTCGATGGGTCCCCAACCGAACCGCAGCTTCATTGCTTTGTAGCCCTGGTCTTTGTAATGCGCCGCTTCCGCCGCCAGTTGCTCCAGCGGCTGGCTGTACAGTTTACTGGCGTAGACCGGAATGCGCCTCTTCGTTCTTCCGCCAAGCAGCCGGTAGACAGGCTGGCCGGACGCTTTGCCGAGAAGATCCCAGATGGCGATATCCACGGCGCTGATGGCCACCATGCCGACGCCCTTCCGGCCAAACGCCATCGTTTGCCTGTACATTTGCTGCCACAGGTACTCGGTCTCCCACGGATCTTTGCCCATCAGTACGGGCTTCAGATAAAGATCGATCGCCTGCTTGGTGAGCCGTGGGGAGAGTGCCGCATTTCCAATCCCAACGTGGCCGGTGTCAGTGAATATTTCCACTACCAGCCAGCCATGAAAACGGAAGCCGGACATGGAATCATTCGGCAAATCCAGCACGTCCATTGGATTGGTGCAGAAGTGCGGCTGCGGCGGAACGGTCTTTCCTCTCCATTCGACAACGCGGGTGCGGATTTCTGTGATTTTCATTTTCCCCTTTCGAACAACAGCGGTTCCACTCTTCGGACTGCCAGCAAAATAATGCAGAATGCAATGACGTGAAATGTACTGACCATTCCCAACACAACGCCGTAGCCGTACCCACGGTCCAACAGGTAACCGGCTACCAGATTAAACACGACGCCGCCCAGAGCCCCGCCGAAACCAACCAGCCCGGCCACTGAGCCTACTGCACTTCGCGGGAACAGATCGGCCGGCAGAATCATCACCAGCGTGGACCAGGACTGCTGGCCGAAGAATGCGACGCTGAACAAGGCGATCGCCATCTCAACAGGGGAACTGCTGACAAAGGCGACCAACGGCATTAGCGCCGCGCTAAGCCCCAGCGCGATTTTCCGGGATGCATTCAAAGTGCGGCCCCGCTGTAGAAGCCAGCTCGAAAACCACCCGCCCGTCAGGCTGCCTACTCCCGCGGCCGCGTAAGGAATCCAGGCGTAGTATCCCACGCTCTTAGTGTCGAAGCCACGCACGTCGTACAAATATTTCGGCAGCCAGAACAGATAGAAATACCAGGCCGCGTCGCTGAGGAACTTCGCCACTACCAGTCCCCACGTTTCTCTAAAAGTCAGCAACCGCAACCACCTGATTTGTTCCTGCCGCGCCTCCATCTGTGCCGCGGCGGGAAGCGGCTGGTATTCGCGAAGCCACCAGAAGATCCATGCCAATCCAATGGCTCCGGTTGCGAAGAACACCCAACGCCAACTACCCGCCGCGATGATGGCGGCGATCGCAGGCGGCGCAAAAACAGCGCCCGCTGCCGTGCCTGCGTTGATGATTCCCATCGCGGTGGAGCGCTGGTTTGCCGAGAATCTTTCCGCTACCGCTTTCGTGGCGGCGGGGAAGCCGCCGCCTTCTCCAAATCCCAGCAGGAATCTGCTGATCGCCAGCGTGCGGAATCCCACTGCGAACCCGTGGCTGGCACAAGCCAGCGACCACGTCAGCATGATCCAGACGAAGCCGCGCCGCGTACCAAGAACGTCGATCAGCTTTCCGCCGCCGGCATACATCACCGCGTACGCAACAAGGAACGCGGCCTGCAGCTGAGAGTACTGCGTATTGGAAATCGGGATCTCGCGTTGAATCGCCGCAATCGCCACCGGCAAGGTCTGCCGGTCGAGATAGCTGATCGCGATGGCCGCACCGATCAGGAGCGCGATGCGCCAGCGTTGGAATTGGATGGCTTGCTCCCTTCTACCAGGTGATCCGAATCAGTGAAACTCCGTGCCGCGGCAGATCGAACGTCAATCGCGTGCCGCCGTTTTCAGCCGAGATCCAGCGCGGTGAATCGAGAAGATGCAGCTGGCCGGCCTGTTCCAATTGCGCATATTGCTCTGGGCTGGGTTGCGCCGGTGAGCCCATCTTCTTCCAGGCTTCATACGAGTTACTATTCCGGTTATCCACACGGTAATGCTGAACCAGCAGTCTTCCTTTGGGAAGGCCGGCGACATTAAGATCGATGGGCGCGGCTGGTCCGGGCTTGCCCGAATCGTGATAGTTCGATACCAACACCGCTACCGAGCGTTCATCCGCGCTGGCCATGGCGTTGATATCCGGGCGGTCCTTCACCCCTGCGCTGGTAATCGCATCCAGTGCGGCGGCGCCCGTGCTGTCCACTGCCACGCGATCGCCGGTCATCATTCCCAACATCCGGAATACGTTTAGCACCGGCTTGTCGATGCCGTTCGTTGCCAGATCGCGAAAACCATCGAAGTACGGCTGGTCCTCAAATTCGAACGCCCAGGTGACGGCCCCTACCAGATTCACGCCGTACTTCTTCGCCAAGTCCAGGTGGCGTGGCATCACGGCCGCTGTGTAGCTGGAATACATCACACCGTTGCGGTATGCGTTCTGCGGATAGACACGCGAGGAGCATCCCGCGCAACCTTCGGGATCCGATTCGCCAATCATGATCGGCTTGCCCCTCAGTTCCGGAAACGATGCGATGATCTCGAAGCCCTTGGCCAGGGACTGCAACTGCCGTTCGATGCCCATCACCACGCCATCGTCCACGAACTTTGGACTGCCTTTGGCGTGGAAGAGAATATGATCCAGCGGAGAACCCGTCTTCCCCGTAGCGTAATTCTTTCCATGAAGCACGTGCTCCAGAAAGCTCTGCAGAAACTTCGCTGCCTTCTCGTTTCCGGGGCCGGTGGTATCCGGTCCGCCTACTCTCGCTGTAGGCAACGCCCGCTTCACCGCATCCGCCGTGTAGTCGTAGAGCTTCTGAAACTCTCCCGGAGTGCTCTGCCAATAACCGCCGTCCGGTTCGTTCCAGACTTCCCATTTCCAGGATTCCACTTCGGCCTTGCCGTACTTCTGCACGCAGTGTTTCGTCCATTGGTAAACCAGCTCAGACCATTTGGCGTAGTCTTTGGGAGGATGTGCCCAGCCGGTGAAAATGTCGCTGTACTTGTCGCCCGGTTTCCAGTTGTGAGTGTAGGGTTGCGGTCTTGAAGACAGTGCCTCGGGCATGAACCCAACTTGCACCAGCGGCTTCATTTTCCGTTCCACGTAGGTGTCGAAGATGCGGTCGACTATGGTCCAGTCATAGATCGGCTTGCCGGAAGCGTCTTCGGTATACGCGTTTGTCGATCCCCACTTCAATGCGGCCTTGCCGTCTCCGGTGACCAGCAGGCTATGGGCGCGTACATATACGGGGACGGGACTTAATGCCGACAGTTCGGACAGTAGTTTCTTGCCGTCCTTCATGTACGTGTAGTTTGGCTCGTCGTATCCGAAGTAACTCCAGATTGGCGTGAGCGGGCCTAGTTTACTTGCCGCGTCCACATGAATGGATACGGATTGGGCATTGACGATGCCCAATCCAGACGCGCACCAGAGCGCAAGAACTGCGAAGTTTCGTTGATTAGTCATCATACGGCATCCCTTTGAATCCGACCAGCGCGAGAGCGGAGGCGGGGGCCTCCGCGCAGGCGAGGGCGCCTGCCCCACC
>JANXXV010000184.1 GCA_025350445.1 Bryobacteraceae bacterium
CCAACGGCCGAGGTTCCGGTAACGAATCTATTCCGTGACGAAACGCTGGACGCGGATAAGCTTCCCATTCAGCTCTGCGCGTATACGCCGTGCTTCCGCAGTGAAGCCGGTTCCTATGGGCGGGATGTGCGGGGAATCATCCGGCAGCACCAGTTTCAGAAAGTGGAGCTGGTTAAGTTCACACGGCCCGAGCAAAGCTACGAAGAGCTGGACAAGCTGACCGCCGACGCCGAACGGATTCTGCGGAAACTTGGGCTGCCCTACCGGACGGTGGTTCTATGTACGGGCGATATCGGCTTCAGTTCCGCCAAGACTTACGACATCGAAGTCTGGCTGCCCGGGCAGAGTAACTACAAGGAAATCTCATCCTGCTCCAACTTTGAAGCCTATCAGGCCCGCCGGGCCTCCATCCGGCAGAAATCCGGTAAAGGCAAGTCCGATTTCGCCCACACATTGAATGGCAGCGGTCTCGCCGTGGGCCGGACGTGGGTGGCCATAATTGAGAATTATCAGCAGAAAGACGGCAGTGTGGTGGTGCCGGAAGTGCTGCGCCCATTCCTCAATGCGGAAGTCATTACCAAGCACGGGGCACTCAACTAAAACCGCCTGTTGCGCCCTCCAGCGGTGGAAATCGATCACGCCGCAAATAGAAGATCAATATGCCGTGGCGGCTAAGGTAGTGTCCACAAATTGGCCGGGCACTCGGATTGGACGGCCGGTGCACCGGCTCAGCAGCGATCTGCCTGGCTGGACAGATCCATTTCTGAAGTTAGCCATCCGCGCTTATCGGCGTTCATCGGCGGCTAATAATTCCAAAAGAACCACCTGAATAGTAGTTAGGAAACCTCCCCGCGTTTTGGTTCCGCAAATCGGCCGTTTTACGTTCACAACTATTTTTAAGTTTTTTTTGGGCCGTAAGCCATTAATTAAACAACCACTTGTAGCTTTTTGCACGAACAATCTCCGGTTCCCGGAATTCTCCAAAAGGTACGTTCTTACCAGAAGTAGATCGTATTGACTTCGCCTGGCGCCTTAACGGCCGCCGGGCATTTTTGGGGAGGTTTTGAATGCCTGGCAGTAAACGATGGGTAATGGGCGCTCTGGCGCTGGCGATGGCGATTGGCGCAAGTACGGCTGCGGCCGCTCCGCCCCTGACACTTATTAGCGATGTCCTCTACAAGGCGGATGGAACCCGCTTTGACGGCGTCGCTTTCATTGAATGGAAATCTTTCGATGCCGCGGACACGTCGGCTGTCCCGATGCAGAGCATCACGTTGCGAATCACATACGGCGTAGTCCGCGTGCAACTGGTGCCAACGACGAACGCCACTCCGGGCGCATATTATCGCGTACGGTACAACAGCAATGGGCGAACGCAGTTCACCGAATATTGGGCGGTTCCGCCCAGCAACACCGGCCTCCGGTTGCGCGATGTCCGGATTCAAGGCCCGCTGGGCGGCAACAGCACCGCGCCCCCGGTGAACACTGCGATCCTGATTCCGGATGTCTCGGGCCTGCGCGAGGAGTTGGATGCCCGCCCAATCAAGGGTGTCGGCTTTTCCATCTCCAGAGTCGCGATGATCAACGACAACGGCGCGCTGGACAGCGTGCTGGGGAACCTGGGCGACTGCGTGAAGGTGGACGGCACCTCAGGCGCCTGCGGAACGGGCGGAGGCGGAAGCGGCCCGGTTTTCGTGGATGCCGAGATCCCTACCGGTGCCGTGGATGGTTCGAATAACGCCTTCACTTTGTCGGGGAGTCCCAGCCCGGCGGTGAGCCTGCAAGTATTCCGAAATGGGATTTTGCAGCGGACGGGAGTCGACTTCTCGTTGACGGGCCCGACGGTTACTTTCCTCAGCGGGGCCATTCCCCAGAGCGGCGATGTGGTGCAAACCTATTACCGCAAGTAAGAGATTTCCCTTAGAGGCCGCATTTTCCGGGATTCTTGCGGGTATGCGGCCTCATTCAAATCGGGACGCCAAGGTCTTTCCTGGCAACGGATACCCGCATTTTAGTGAGTCAGGCAGTAGTACGAATCGTCTAGGGTATCTTAACTACCCCATCTACGGTCAAAATAGGGTTGTTACTTCCGGAAAAAAGACGCAAGATATTAGGAGTTAAAGGAAGGGCTATGATCGGTTTCTATCTACTGAAGCTGTGGCGGGATGATCGGGGTCAGGACTTCATCGAGTACGCATTGATGGCTGCCCTGTTGTGCACTAGCATAGGCGTAGTGATGCCCGGTTGGGTTTTCCCGCAAATTAGCGTAATCTTTTCCAAAGTCACATCGTCCATGGTGGCCGCTACCAGCGCCAGCTAATTCAGGTACTTCTTCAAGTCCGGATTCAACTGCGCCTGCACTTCGGGCTTGTCGAGATCTTCCTTCAAAACTAGCCGGGGCGCCAGATTGTTGATCTTTTGTGGCGTCCCGCCTTTGAAAATCGTCACTGCCGCCATAATCGATTCATAGCCCATTTTGAAGGGATGCTGAACTACCAGCGAATCGATCACGCCAGACCGCAGATCGGCCTCCAGCGTTGGACCGGCGTCGAACCCCACCAGCTTGATGGCGCTCTTGCGGCCTTTCAGCGCCTGGGCCGCACCCACGGTGCTCGATTCGTTCGAGGCGAACATTCCAACCAGATCCGGATGCGCGGTCAACATGTTTTCGGCGGCGCGCAGGGATTTGGCGAAATCGGCCTCACCGTAACGCTTGTCCACAATCTCGATACCTGGGAAATCTTTGTGGATGGCGTCCTCAAACCCCTGCTCGCGGGCCATGGTGGAAGCCGCGCCCGCCTGCACCGCGACGATCACGATCTTACCTTTCCCGCCGGTAACCGCGCCCATGCGGGCGGCCGCCATCTGGCCGGCCTGATAGTTGTCCGTCGCCACTTGCGATGCGAACTTGTCTGTATCCAACGCTGAATCGAAAATGATGACGGGAATCTTCTCGCGTGCCGCGCGCTCCACTACGCTCACCATCACCGTCTTGTCGATGGGGGCCAGCGCGATGGCGTCCACATGGCGGTTAATCATCGCATCCACTATCTGAAGTTGGCCGTTGAAGTCGGTCTCGGTGGCGGGGCCATTCCAGACGATTTCAATATTGTTCTCCTGAGCGGCCTTGGCGGCGCCGGCGTGTACGGATTGCCAGAACAGGTGTGCCCTGCCCTTCGGCACAACGCCAATCACTTTTCTGTCGTCCTTCTTGCAGCCAGCCAGGAACGGCAACGTCAGCGCGATGCCGGCCAAGGCCAGACCGCGGATAAAACGGAGTTGTAGGTTCATTCGGGGAACTTGCTAGGGACAGCGGCATTCTGCCAACCCTCACCGCTCAACGCTTTCAGAAACTCGACCAGATCGTTCTTATCCTGTTCTGTCAGACGAAGAGGCTTGATCTTCTCGTCCAGATTCTTGTTCGGAATACCGCCCTTGTCGTAGTAATCCACCACCTCGCGCAGCGTTTTCAGGCTGCCATCGTGCATGTACGGCGCCGTGTTGGCAATCTCGCGCAGGGTCGGCGTTTTGAAGGCGCCCCAGTCGGCGGCATTCTTAGTAACAGCGGAGCGGCCCTCATCCGGATTCGGCTTGTCCGTTCCCACACCCAAATTATGATAGGCGTTGGTGGTGAAATTGATGCCTTCGTGGCACTGGTCGCACTTCGCCTTGTTCACGAAAACGTTGTAGCCGCGGATCTGCTGCGCGGTCATCGCGGACTTCTTTCCGGCGCGGTAGCGGTCATAGGCGGAGTTACCGGAAAGCACCGTGCGCTCATAAGTGGCGATGGCCTTCGCCACCTGGTTGATGTTGATCTCGCCTGCGCCGAACACGCCCTCAAATAACACCTTGTAGCCGGCGATGCTCTTCACCCGGGTGACAACGCCATCGTGAGTGTTGCCCATTTCAATGGGATTCGCCATGGGCCCCTTGGCCTGTTCTTCCAATGTGGCGGCACGGCCGTCCCAGAATTGCGCCAGACTGTAGGCGCGATTGAATACGGTGGGAGCGCTTCGGCCGCCCTTCTGTCCCTTGATGCCGGTGGAAACCGGAGAGCCGTCCGCGAAGGCGAACTTCGGATGGTGACAACTGGCGCAGGAGACACTGTTGTCGGCCGACAGGCGGTTGTCAAAATAGAGCAGTCGGCCCAGCTCCACCTTTTGCTTCGAATATGGATTATCGGCCGGCCACTGAACCGGCACAAGCCCGAGCGGCACCTGGACCTCCGGCGCAGCCGGTTTCTTATTAGCAGCTTGCGCCGCTACAAGAAAAAGGGCTGGGGCAATCGCCGCCAGCCACATATTTCGTTTCAACATAGTTGATTATTTCTTTACAAAGCCATGGACGTACAGCGCCTTGAAGCCGCCAAACGACGACTGGGTGCCGGTTACTTCCATGATGTGGCTGGCGTGATCGACCGCGGCCTTGCGGAATTCAGTCTGACCATCGCGGCGCAGATCGTGTTCTTCATCCATCAGCATGTAAAGCGACCCGTCGGACGTCATCAGTCCGATAGGCTGACCGTTGTTGAAGCACTTCTGCGCGCAGGCGCGATGCTTCTCGCCATGCTTGCCAATCTGCAAGTAGCAGGAGAAGTCTACGATTTCGCCTACCAGCGTCGCCTGCTTGGCGCCCGGATTCGGCTTGCCGTCTACCGCCGCGCCTACGGTGGTGGCGCTCCACAGTTCCCCTTCCGTCGTCCCGAGTTTGCCCATCGGCGCCTCGTAACTGCCGCCTTCCACTTTCATCTGCGGCTGCAGGATTCCAGGGCCTGCGCCCTTCTTGGCCATTGGCTTCTTGTCGTCGGCGGCGAATACGCCCGCTGCCAGGGCAGCCACGCCGATTGTGCACATCAGATAACGATTGATTTTAGACATTGTTCTCCCCTAAGTTTAACCGCGTACGCTCGCTGCCGGTATCTTCGACAGCAAGTCTTCCATTTCGGTCCGGCTTTCGCCGCCGATGGTGAAGCAATCCACGCAGTCCAGCGATAACGCGAACTGCAAACATTTGTCGGCTTCGTTGCGAAGACGTCCGGCGCCCAGAATCTTCATGCCGATCACGCCCTTGCCCGCCGCCTTGAAGTCCCGCAGGACGGAGATCACCGTCTTCGGATCGGCGTCCATGGCCACCTGCGCGGGATTGATGCGCGCCAGATCCACTTCTACCCACGGATGCTTCGAAGAAGTCCGCAGCGCCTCAATAGTGTGGCACGAAGTGCCGTGCGTGCGCACGATGCCCTTCTGCTGCGCTTCGGAAATTACGGCCATGGCGCCCTTCTTCTTGTCGGGCCAGTTGGCGTCCTGCATGTTGTGCAGCAGCAGGATATCAATGTAGTCGGTATTGAGTTCGCGACGGAAACGGTCGAGATCGGCTTTCATCTCTTTCTCTGTGGAGGCGTGCGTCTTGGACAGGATGGTCACCTTGTCTCGGGGCACGGTTTTCAATGCTTCCCGCAGGTGCGGATGCGAACCGTACTGATCGGCCGAATCCCAGAAGGTAAGGCCCTGGTCGTAACCGGCGCGGAACAATTCAGCCACACCATGCAGACCCAACTTCTTCGTTTGATTGGAGCTTCCGCCGGCGCCGTTCGTTCCGGTTCCCATTGCCAGTCGGCTCAGTTCAATCTTTCTAGGGCCAAGGAAGATCCGGTCCGTCGCCAGTTTCTTGGTTGTAGCGGCGAATAGATGATAAGGAAACGCATTCAGGGCAACCATGCCCGATGCGGCTGCGGTCTTGCAAAGGAATTTCCGGCGGTCCATTTGGGCTCCTGGTTCGTACAAGAAAATTATCACATGCGGAGTGCGCAAACAACCAGGACGGCGAATGCTGTAGGATGCCTGCAGACCGCCTACGCACAAACACGCCCTTCTTACGTGGCTATTGGCCGCGGTGCTTGCCGCCGCGTAGAAGACTCCCGAACTCGCCGCAGTTTCGCGGAATCGCTGTTGGCGACGCTGAAAGAAGCAAATATCAAGAAGGGAACGGCGTTCATTGGCAAGGCGGCCGCGAAGCCTTCGTTGTTCGTCGATGACGAGGCGCGGCCGGCGATGAAACAGAGCAACGGCTCGCCGTGGTGGATCGAGACTGGGAAGCTGGAAACCGGCATTTCCCACACCTTCCATTACGTTGCCGGCGGCAAGCGGTTGGGCGGGCGGTTCGACACAGCGGCCTATGGTCCGGATTCCTAGGAGCGTGCCGGCGTGCCAAAGGGGACACTGAGTGAAAAGCTGGTCCACACAAGCAAAATCTGCGACGGCCTGAAAAGCGATTACTGGATTTACATGCCTGCCCAATATGACCCGAAGGTGCCGTCCGCACTGATGGCGTGGCACGACGGCGCAGGCAAAGTGGACCGCTACGGCGACTCGCGGGCGCGGATCGTGATCGACAATCTGAAGCACCGGAAGAAGATTCCGGTGATCATCACCGTCTTCATTTCGCCAGCTGATATCAGCGGCGCGGAAGGCACTCCGACCTACACGTTTGTGAAGAACTTCTCGAATGAGACTAAGCGTACCTTGAAAGATTCCATGCGCGGCGTGGCGTACGACACGGTGTCGGACCACTATGCGCGTATGCCTCGCGATCAGCTGCTGCCGGAAGTTTACGCAAAATACAGCATCCGGAAGGATGCTTACAGCCGCGTGGTGATTGGCAATTCCTTGGGCGGGATTTCGGCCTTCAACATCGCCTGGCAGCAGCCGGACCAGTTCAGCCGGGTGATTACACGCATCGGCACTTACACCGGCATTCAATTGATTCCGGGCGTGCTGGACGGCGGCAACGTGTATCCAGACAAAGTGCGCACGGAGCCAAAGCCATGGAAGTTGGCCTTTGCAGAATATTCAGATGGCCCACTCGGTGAAGCTCCGCGATTACGATTTCCACTTCGTGTTTGGCGGCGGCAACCACAGCGGCGGTCCGGGAATGCGCAGAATCCGGAAGAACTCACGTGGTTGTGGCGCAATTACGATCCAGCGAAGACGGAACAGCCTTATGCACCCGGCCCGGCTGAAAAAGATAAGCCGTTTTCCCGGGTGAAGATTGCGAACCGGTGGTGACGAGATGTCATTTCCGGTCGTCCGCGCCCACCGGCAGGTCGAACTCTACGCACATCCTGGCGGCCTCGACGCTCTCTTCCACCCAATCTTCGGGGAGTTTCAGATCGCGCGATAGTTTGTGGATCGACACTCCATTCACATGAGCGAAATAGAGCTGCATGGAGAAAACGCGCGGCGACCCAGTGTGAGTGAGGCGTTCAAAACCGCCTTCCCTCGGCTGCCATCCCGGCGATACCCGGCTCTTACCAACACGGCAGCGCTTCCCCAGGAAAACTATCGAAAGTGTATCCATCGCCATCAAAAACAGGCCCAGGATCACAGACCCCATACACTATTAGTGGGATCGGCGGCGGATTCTCTCAACCGTTAAAGAGTGTGCCAAGATCGGCGGCCGGGCAACGGACCCCGACATAGAACGATCCGAACAGGGCATACACGGCGCTCACTTCGTCAAAGCGCATCTCGTAGATCAGCTTCTTGAACACCAGCGGATCGTCGGCGAACAGATCGACGCCCCATTCCCAATCGTCAAAACCGATCGAACCGGTGATGATCTGTTTCACCTCGCCCGC
>JANXXV010000201.1 GCA_025350445.1 Bryobacteraceae bacterium
CGCGGAGTTTTCCACTGTCGCCACAACGCCACCCGCAATCGCATCCGCACCCATCGTGTGAGGTTCACCAGCACCTGGGGCGTTTCGCAAAAGCCGAAGTAGCCGCGCCAGCCCCGCATAAACGGGGCCAGTTCGTCCATCGTCGTCTCGATGCTGACGCTCTTGGCCCTTCGCGTGATCTCCCGGAGTCTTCGCTTGAACCGTTCCAGAGATTTCGGCGCAATCGTGCGCTTGACTTCTGGGCCAGTCGTGAAGCTAAAGCCGAGAAACTTCCGCTCTTGCGGCCACGCCACCGCACTCTTCGCCTCATTGACTCTGAGTTTGAGCTTTTGGGCGATGAAACGCTTGACGCTTTCCATCACCCGCTGACCCGCTCGTTGGCTGCGGACGTAGATGTTTTCATCGTCCGCATAACGCACGAAACGGTGTCCGCGACGCTCCAGCTCTCGGTCGAGCTCGTCGAGTACGATGTTGCTTAACAAGGGCGAAAGCGGCCCTCCTTGTGGAGTCCCTTCCACGCTTGGGCTGACCAATCCGTTCTCCATCACTCCGGCGTTTAGGAATGCCCGGATGAGTTTCAACAGCCGCGTGTCTTCGACGCGTTTGGCGATCTGGCCCATCAGTTTGTCGTGATTGACCCGATCGAAGAATTGTTCGAGATCAAGATCAACTACCCAGCCGTAGCCTTGCGCAATGTAGCTTTGCGCACGCGCCACGGCTTGATGCGCCGACCGCCCCGGGCGAAACCCGTAGCTGTGATCGGAAAACGTCGGGTCCCATTGCTGTTGCAGTATCTGCATCACCGCTTGCTGGATAAATCGATCCAGCACGGTTGGAATGCCAAGCTTTCGCATTCCATTACCGTCCGGCTTGGCGATCTCAACCCGCCGCACCGGTTTTGGTTCGTAGGTTCCGCTCAGCAATTGTTCCCGGATGATCGGCCAATGCTGTTTCAGGTAGTCGCCGATCTGAGCGACGGTCATGCCGTCGATTCCGGCGCTGCCTTTGTTGGCCTTCACTCGCCGCAACGCGGCTTTCAGATTTTCTCGCTCACATATCCTCTCCATGAATTGATGCACGTTAGCGGGGCTTTGGGGTTCATGCGTCGCCTGGAGCGATTCGGCCGCCTGCTTTCCCGCTTGCTGGGCTTCACCCATGGGCGAGAGAGATAGGTTCAGCGCGAGCTGATTTTTCTGCCGCTTGTCGTTCCCGAGATTCATGTCCTACTCGCCTCTCCTCTCGTTCGGGCCTTCAATCACCGTTTCCGACTTGGCCTATCTGTTGCTCCACCTTTCGGTTTTCGGAGTGCCTCACTAGCCTCGTCGACAGCGTGACCTAATATACCCTCTGCTGACTTCTGCTCTGCGGTCAGACTGCCTTGCGGAAGCCTCAGTCGCCGAAGCGACACAGAGCAGATCTCCTGGGGTAAGCTCAGCCGCCTTCCGTGCACAACCGCCGAATCTACGTTTGCCGTCCTTGATGGATATGGACTTCGCGATAAGTAGCCCGCTCGTCCGGCGGCAGCGCCTTTTATCCGGTTTTTGTTCATCGGCTCGCACGTTTGCTCCACGCTTCCTTTAGACCCCGCCTCGCGGCGATAGCCCTTGCGTTCTTGCTAGCCCTTCACCTCCATCGGGTTGGGCAGAAGACTTTCACCTCCAAGCTGCTGAACATGCCCAGCACACAACTAAGCCGCTGGGCGGCAGAATGGCGGGCAAGTGGCCGCCCTGCCGGGCGTTCCCTTGTCCGCTGGCCGTCTTGCTCGGCTGCCTGAGGGCAGCCTCCGCGCCGGCTGGCGGGACCGCTGGGTGATGTCAGCATCCCGCTGGTCCGGCTGACCCATCGCCTTGAGTTAACTGGTTAACCGTGGATGCTGCGAAGCCCTCCTGGCCTGCTGAGATCGCAGCGACTGGCAGCCGTTGCGATCTCATCGTGAACCGAGGATTAAAGCTTCCTTCCGATGGACGTGACCATGACGGTGGCGGGTGACATGACAGCTACCCGCACTTCCTTACCTTTATCCACAACGACAAACCGCAGCTCCAACGGTGGCTGGCCCGGGTTGAAAAGCATCTCGACTCCCGTGCAATCTTCTTTGATGGAATACGTGCCGGTGCCTGGCCTATCCGGCGCCGCGAACCCGGTAATGCTGCCATGTAAGTTATCGGTTTGGGTGAAATTCCCAGCGCCGTCGAAGTGCGCAATCGACACACCAATTATCTGCTGCAACGGAGCCGGCGGCGGCCCGGAAGGCGACGTTCCCGTGATGATGAAACCGTAATCGCCTTTTAGCGTCGCATTGCTGCAGCCGCGGCCTTCCCCATCCGCAGCCGCCAAAGGGCTGACTGCAGCTATCATAATGCTCACGAAAATTCTCAACATTCTCATCTCCAAATCTGAAATTCAGCGAATCTGGAAGACTCGCTGTCTGATGGATGATGGAGTTTTTCCGCCCCGCTTGCAATGGAGACAGGCTGAACCAATCTGTAGTTTTCCTGAAGCGGCAAGTACATCAATCTACGCGAGTTGCTAGTCGTCTTCGCGGATGGGGTAAACTTTGTGAGACCGCATGAAGAGGTGGAGTGGCAGGGACGTTGCAGTTTGGCGATTTCGAGTTGGATGTGACGGCGTATGAACTCCGTCGGCTAGGCCGTCCGGTCAGAGTCGAACGCATCCCGATGGAATTGCTGATCCTGCTGCTGGAGCGTCGCGGCGATCTGGTAAGCCGAGAGGAAATCGTCGAGCGGTTATGGGGAAAAGAAACCTTCGTCGATGCCGAGACAGGTGTCAACACAGCCATCCGCAAAGTGCGCCAGGCACTGAAGGACAGCACCGCCCGTCCTGTCTTCATCCAGACGATCACCGGTAAGGGCTACCGCTTCCTCGCGCCCGCTAGGTCGAAGGTTTCACTGAACCAGGATCGTGCATCTCTCGAGGAAGGCCCGATTCAGCCTCTGATTATCCCTTCCACGGCTTCTATTTTCGTCAAAAACGGCGCGAATGAAACCGCCAGTAAGCTGGTCGCGAATGCAACAGGGGCGGAGATCGCCCCAAAGCACTCATCGAGTCGCCGGAACGGGACAATTTGGGCGATTTCGGCGGCAGGTCTGCTCTTGATGCTGGCGATGTATCTCTCTCGCGGTTCCTTGCCGAGCTCTCACTCCGCTGGCCCGGCAGTGACAATCGCGTTACTCCCCTTTGAGAATTTGACCGGCCATGCGGACCAGGAATACTTTGCCGATGGTCTAACCGAGGAAACAATTGCCGTTCTCGGCAACCTGAATCCCAAGCGGATCACAGTGATTGCGCGGACGTCGACAATGGCATATAAGCGGCGAACGAAGGCTGTGGGCCAGATAGGACAGGAGCTAGGCGCCGACTACCTGCTAGAGGGCAGTGTGCGCCGCGACGAAAGCAGAGTTCGTGTAACGGTCCAATTAATCCGTGTACGCGACCAGTCGCGAATCTGGAGCGAAAGCTTCGATCGCTTTGGTTCGGCGGTGATCCAAATTCAGGATGAGCTTGGGAATGCGATTGCCCGGCAGATCCAGGGGAAACTATCACCTGGTGAGATGGCGCCACGGCAACAGACGAGAATACTCGAAGCCTATGACCCTTATCTGCTGGGGCGACATTTTTGGAACCAGCTTAGACCAAATTCAATCCGACAATCAATCGAATACTTCCAGGCAGCGGTGGCGAAGGATCCCTCGTATGCCTTGGCATTTGCCGGGCTCGCCGACGCGTACACGATTCTTCCGATTACAAGTGACGCCGCGCCGCGGGAGATGTGGCCGCTGGCGAGGAAAGCCGCTCTCGAAGCCGTGCGGCTGAATGGCAGTCTGTCGGAAGCGCAGTCCGCAGCCGGGGGTGTCGACTTCTGGCTGGAGTGGAACTGGGACCGGGCGGCCCAACGGCTTCGGCGCGCCATTCAGCTTAATGCGAGCAACGCCACCGCGCATAGCCGCTACGCCCAAGTTCTTTCCAATTCCGGCCGCCCTAACGAAGCCGTCGAGGAAATTGGCATCGCCCGAAAACTGGATCCGCTCTCTCCGATCACGAATACCCTGACTGGTCAATTCCTGTTCTATGCGGGACGATATGATGAGGCAAGGGACGCACTGCAAAAAGGATTTGCGATTGACCCTGATTTCTGGGTCGCGCATCTCACCATGGGGCAAATCCACGAGAGAGGCGGGAGGTCCGCCGCCGCAATCGAGGAATTCGACAAGGCATATGAGTTTTCAGGTGGTAACACGCTGGCCTTGGCCCTCAAAGGGTATGTGCTGGCCAGGAGCGGCAAGCATTCCGATGCACAACGCATCGTGAGCGATCTCATTCAGACTGGACAAAGCCGCTTTGTTCCGCCCTCCAATGTCGCGCTAGTGTACGCCGGATTGGGCAACCGCGAATCCGCCCTCGAATGGCTGGATAAAGCATACGAGGCTCGCGACGTACACCTGGTATTCTTGACGGTTGATCCGATGTGGAACGATCTGCGTTCGCAACCCAGGTTTAAGGAATTGTTGAGACGATGTCGCTTCGTGCCTTAGCCACGCCTGCAAAATCCGCCAGGTCTCCCCATCTTGGACACATTTAGAACTTTTGCAGGCGTAAATACCCAGATGCTCGAACTAATTCGAGTCCTTTCATAACGGAATTCATGCGAGCCAAGCTGGCTCCCCACATCGGATTCGAAGCTCCATTTGAAGTTCCCACGCGCGGCTGATCCGAACCAGATGACTCAGATTGGCCTCCTTTCCTGGCCTTAACCTAGCGAAGGCCGAAATTTCGGCAAAGTAGCAGTTCAGGCCAATGGCAAGCGTTCACTCATGTTCAGGGTGAAGGTTCCGTACGAGTTAATATGCTGCCATTTGAGCGGCGAGAGCGCTCGCAGGTCCACCGCCGTCAAGCGGCCGCGCCAGTCGGGATCGGCGAGTACTTGCTGGACCATGAGCGTGTTCACGTAGACCAGGCTTACCTGAAGCAAGTGCAACGACAGCATAAGAAGTTCCTGATTTTCCAGCCGATTGCTGGCGAACTCTCCGCCCTTGCCGTAGAGGATGAAATCATTGGCGCTATTCCAGTTCTCGATGACCTGTAGCCCTTCGTGAATCTCACGGCGAAGCGACTCCAGGCGCAAGTAATCGCACAGGAAAACGGTTTTCAGCGCTTTACCCATCCTGTCGCACCTGCTGACGAAGTGCGAGGCCAGCGGCAACGCCAAGGCCGTGGCGCTGATCACCCGGATGTCGCCGGCGGCCTGGCGGCACATCCTGCTGAATGGGCACTACACGTTCCAGAGCGGCGGCAAAATGATCGACCTAGACGCGCTCCTGGC
>JANXXV010000205.1 GCA_025350445.1 Bryobacteraceae bacterium
AACCACGTTATGGGCAAAGCTGCGGAAATGGTAATCCAACACGTTCAACGGCATTTGACAGGCATCGAAGTGAAAGCCATTCACCGCCGCAACGTCCAGCATGCGCAGATGCACGGCGGGGTCCTTGTGGCCGGTGAAACCGATATACCTGACCTTGCCCGCTTTCTTCGCCGCCATCACGGCTTCATGCGCACCGCCGGGGGCGAAGTAGCGGTCCGGATCTTCCATGCGGATGTTTTCATGGAACTGGATGAGGTCAAGCACATCGACCTGCAATCGCTTCAGCGATTCGTCAATTTGTTCGGCGGCCGCTTTGCGGGTGCGCCCGTTGTACTTGGTCATTAGAAAAATGCGCTTGCGGTAACCATCCTTCAGCGCTTTACCCATGCGGATTTCGCTGCCGCCATTGTGGTAGTCGCAGGAATTATCGAGGAAGGTGATGCCGCGGTCTACGGCACTGCGAATAATGCGGATACCTTCGTTCTCATCCTTTGGCACTCCGATGTGATAACCACCGAGCCCGATGGCGGACACCCGCTCGCCCGTGGTCCCGAGCTTCCGGTAAATCATTCCATCTGAAGTTGCAGCTTCCAGCGGTGCGGCTGCCTGCAAGGCTGCAAGCCCAGCGATGAATTCACGCCTTTGCATTTCGTTTGGCTTCATAAAAGTAATTCCCTGCCTCCTCTCAATAGAATATTCCTTCGCCGCCGATTTTGCTTTGCTTCACGCGCCGGGGTCAATCGGCATAGAATGTTGGTCATGACAGGAATGGCAGGCTCTCGCGGATATTTTTCCATTTGGATTCCGGCCGCGCTTCTGGCGATAGTACCCGTTTCGGCCTGGGCCGCCGATGAACCGAAGCCGGATCCGAAGACCATGGAATTCTTCGAAAAGCAGGTTAGGCCTTTGCTGGCGGGCCGGTGCATCTCGTGCCATGGGCCGGCGCAGCAGTTCTCCTCATTGCGTGTGGATTCCCGCGAGGCCTTGTTGAAAGGTGGAAACCGGGGGCCCGCCCTGATCCCAGGCGATGCGAATCTGAGCCTGCTGGCGAAGGCCATACGTCACGATGGCCTGAAGATGCCCGTTGGCGCGAAACTGCCTGACAACGAGATCGCGGCCGTAGAGAAGTGGATCAACCTGGGTGCCCCGTGGCCAACGGACGGCGCAGCATCACCGGTGAAGGCGAATGCGCCCGGCTTCTACGATCGCCTCAAGAAAGAACATTGGGCCTTCCAGCCATTGCGCGTGCCGGAATCGCCTAACACTGCAAACACCGGTCACGCGGTGGACCAGTACATTCTCGCGTCCCTTCACAAAGCGGGGTTGAAACCTTCCGGACCGGCTGACAGGCAAACGCTGATCCGCCGGTTGAGCCTGGTGGTAACGGGGCTCCCGCCTACGCCGCTGGAAGTGGATCTGTTTGTGCACGACGAGTCCGCGGGCGCTTACGAAAGGCTGGTAGACCGTTTGTTGGCATCTCCTCATTTCGGCGAGCACTGGGCCAGGCATTGGATGGATGTGATGCGGTTTGCCGAGACTTTTGGCAACGACTGGAATTATGAAAACAAGGGTGCGTGGCTTTACCGCGATTATCTTGTGCGGGCATTCAACCAGGACGTGCCCTACGATCAACTAATCCGCGAGCACTTCGCCGGCGATCTTCTGGCCAAGCCGAGGATCAATGCAAAAGAAGGCATCAATGAATCGGTGATTGGAACGGCTTTTCTGCGGTTGGGTGAGCTTGGCCATGACGACTGCATCCGTTTTCGCCAGATTCGAACCGATGTTGTGGACAACCAGATAGACACTTTGGGCAAGGCGTTCCAGGGTCTGACGATAGCTTGCGCGCGCTGCCACGATCACAAGCTCGACCCCATCCCAACCAGCGACTACTACGCGCTCTATGGTGTGCTTACCAGTTCGCGGATGGTGATGCGCAATGCGGATGTTCAAGACGTGAATGCGGAGGCTAAGCGGCGTTTGCGTGAGTTGAAGCCGTTGATCCGTACAGAGTTGGCAAAGTCCTGGAATCAGGAGGCGGGCCTGATTCCGCGCTACCTGATGGCGGCACACCGCGCATGGAAAGGCCTGGCGTCCAAACCGGAGGATCTGGCGGATCTTTCTCTCGACCGGATACAGGCGTGGGTGACTTTGCTGCAGAAAAACAAGGTTGGAATGGAGGAACCGCTCTACCCTTGGATAGAAACCGCCGGTTCCGATTTCGTGGCGCAATGGAGCAAGTTGAAATCGAGTTACGCCGTGGAGACAAAAGCGCGCTCCGCTTATAACGGCGAGCATTTCCGGCCGTTTGGAGACTTGGCGGCGGGCGGGTTCGGGGGTTGGCATGCGGATGGGAATGCGCTCACCGACGGCCCGTCGCCGAGCGGAGAATTCGCCGTGGCCAACAGCGGAGCTGCAGCGGTGACCGGTGTTTTTTCGGCGGGTTTATATACCAACGCACTCTCTGAACGGCTGAATGCGGCGCTTCGTTCGCCGCTGGTTCCGAAAGACAAGAAGTTCGTAAGTCTGCAGGTGACGGGCGGAAAATTGAGCGCGTGGCGGACCATTCTGGATAATTGCATGCTTAGCGAGGATTACCAGTTGCTGGAAAAAGATTCTTCGCACTGGATCAAGATTCCGAATCGCACGGACCAGCCGGATTTGCCGTTCTATGTGGAGCTGGTTACGAAATTCGATAATCCGAGAATTCCGGATCGGCCCGGCCGCTTGAAAGTTACGCAGGAGCAGATCGATTCTCCGTATTCGTATTTTGGTATTACGCGGGCGGTGCTTCACGACGTGGATGAAGCTCCGAAAGAGGAACTCTCGCACATGGCGCAGTTGTTTGCCGGAGACTCGCCTGCAAACCTCGATGCACTCGCGGACCGATACGTCTCAATTGTCCGCCGGTCGATAGATTCGTGGGCGAACGGAAGCGCGGGCGACGATGACGGCCGCTGGATTAGCTGGCTGCTGGAAAACCGGTTGCTGTCGAATTCGAATGATTCCAGCGCGCGGCTGCACCAATTGATCGAGGATTACCGCGCGACCGAATCCCGTATCAATGCTCCTAAGACGTTTAACGGGATGGCCGACCTGGATGCGGGGTACAATTTTCCGGTCCTGCCGGCAGGTGATGCAACGCATCCCGGAAAGATTGTGCCCAGAGGATTTCTGCAGCTGATTACGGGGAATCAGGAGGGGATCAAGGCATTCGGAAGCGGCAGGCTGGAAGTGGCCGAATGGATTGCAAGTCCGACCAATCCATTGACCGCGCGGGTGATGGCAAACCGGATCTGGCTGTACACATTCGGCCGCGGCATTGTGCCTACGGCGGATAACTTCGGTACGTATGGAGAACCGCCGTCTCACCCCGAGCTGCTGGATTATCTGGCCGCGCGCTTCCTGCGCGAAGGCTGGTCCATCAAGAAGCAGGTTCGTTTCCTGCTGACGTCGCAGACATTCCAGCAATCGAGCCGCGATGCCGGGGATGCTATGATCGACCCGCAAGACCGGCTGCTTGCTCATTATCCGGTGCACCGGATGGAAGCGGAATCGATTCGCGATTCGATTCTCACTGTATCGGGGAGATTGGATCGGGGCATGTACGGGCCCAGCACTCAACCTTACCGCGAGGAGCCGAAAGACTACCGCAAGCTTCATCAAGGTCCGCTCGATGGCGATGGACGCAGAAGCATTTACCTGAAAGTGACGCGCCATGAAGGATCGCGTTTTCTGGAGACCTTCGATTTTCCCAATCCGACGGTGGCGCGCGGCAATCGCGACATCACCAACGTTCCCCCGCAGGCGCTGGCGTTGTTGAATGATCCGTTCGTCGTGGAACAAGCTGGTGTGTGGGCCGACCATCTGATTGCCGAGCAGGCGCCTACCGCCGAAATTCGACTCGATTCCATGTTCCGCGCCGCTCTTGGGCGGCTGCCCGATGAAGCCGAGCGCACCCGGTTCATCGGTTTAATGAAAGAATTGGCGAGTTTGCACAAGACACCGGCGGACCAATTGTTGAAGAGTCATGAGGTGTGGAAAGACCTGGCACACGCTATTTTCAATCTAAAGGAATTTATCTACCTGCGATGAAACCCGAATCCAAATCCACAGGAACGAATTGTCCCGGATGCGCGGACCCGCCGTTGTCGCGCCGGGACGCGCTGAAGTATGCGTCGAACGGTTTCGGCCTGCTGGCACTTTCCGCGTTGATGGCCGATAAATCTTACGCCGACCAGATCACGCAGAAGCCGCACTTCGCGCCGAAGGTAAAGAACGTGATCTTCTGCTTTATGCCCGGCGGCGTTTCGCACATTGACACCTTCGACCCGAAGCCGAAATTGAACGAGCTGGATGGCAAGCCGTTCGATGGCTACTATCAAGTTGGAGCGAAGAAGGAAACGAATCGCAATTGGGTGAAGAGCCCGTGGCAGTTCGCGCAGCATGGCAAATCCGGAGTCTGGATCAGTGAACTTTTCCCGCACCTTTCGAAGTGCGCCGACGATCTTACGGTAGTACGGTCGATGGTGTCGGGTTTCCCGTTGCACCCCCGCGGGAACCTGTTGATGCATACCGGCCGCAATACGGGCGGATATCCCAGCCTGGGCTCCTGGGTAAACTACGCGCTGGGAAGTGAAAACAAGAATCTGCCGGGATACGTTCTGCTGCATGCCGGCGCGGTGCCACCCGGCGGATTGGAGAATTTCTCGAACGGATTCCTGCCCGGAACCTACCAGGCTACAGGGATGCAAGCGGATGGAAAGCCGGTGGTCAACATTGAACCGGGCGATAAGGATCCGAAGATACAGCGAGCCAAACTCGACGTGCTCATCCAGGAAGACCGCCAGTTTCTTCGCTCCATCAACAGGGACGACGGCGTGGAGTCCGCCATCCAGAATTATGAGATGGCGTACAAGATGCAATCGGTGGTGCCCGATGTTCTGAACCTGGATAAGGAGAGTGAGGCAACCAAGCGCCTTTATGGACTGGACGCTCCCGATAAGAACAAACGGTTGTATAGCACGCAATGTCTTCGGGCCCGGCGATTGGTTGAATCCGGAGTTCGCTTTGTAGAGATCACCTGTCCTGAAGTTCACGGCATGAATAACGGAACGTGGGATCAGCATTCCGAGTTGAAGAAGGGTCACGAAGGCAACGCAATGATCACCGATCAAGGTATTGCCGCGCTGGTGCAGGATCTAAAAGATCGGGGATTGCTGAAAGAGACGCTGGTGGTGTGGGCCACCGAGTTTGGCCGCACGCCGCACGCGCCGAAACCGGATGGGCGGGATCATCATGAGACGGCCTTTAGCGTCTGGATGACGGGGGGCGGATTGAAGGGCGGCATGGTTTACGGCGCCACCGATGAAGTGGGCATGCGTTCGGTGGAAAATATCACCGAGGTTCACGATCTTCACGCCACTATCCTGCAGCTTCTCGGGCTGAACCACAAGAAGCTGATTTACCGGTTCGGGGGACGTGACGTTAGCCTCACCGACGTGCACGGCCATGTAATTCAAGATATTCTGGTTTGAGAGCCGCAACGACATAGCGCTCCCGTCCGCGATATACTTCGGGGGCTGCACGCAATGACTTTTTTTAACGCAATCCTGCCTGGCGTGGCGTTCCTGAGCTTCGCTGCGTATGCCGCCGACACCAAGTCCGGTGTCGACTTCAACCGGGAAATCCGGCCCATCCTGTCTGACAACTGTTTCCAATGCCATGGGCCGGACGAGAAGAAGCGCATGGCGGGCCTGCGTCTCGACTTGAAGGAAGGCGCTTTTCTTCAAACCCGCCGTGGAGCGATTGTCACGCCGGGCGACGCCGCGAAAAGCCTTCTATTTCAGCGCATCGATCACGCGGATAAGGCGCGCCGGATGCCGCCTCCGGCCTCTGAGCGTACGCTTAGCGCGAAGCAGATAGAACTGATCCGCCGCTGGATTGACGGCGGCGCGGAATGGGAATCGCACTGGGCCTTCGTGGCGCCGAAACGGCCTGAGTTACCGATTAGTAAGAATGCGGCTTGGGTGAGGAACTCGATCGACAATTTTGTTCTGGCGCGGCTTGATCGAGAAGGATTGAAGCCGTCCAATGAGACGGACAGGGTCACACTCTTGCGCCGCGTTACCTTCGATCTTACCGGCCTGCCTCCGGCGCAGGCGGAAGTGCGGGCGTTTCTGGCGGACAAGTCGCCGGAGGCTTACGAAAAGCAGGTGGACCGCTTGCTGCAGTCGCCGCGTTACGGGGAACGAATGGCCATGCAGTGGCTGGACGTTGCGCGTTATGCCGATTCGCACGGCTACCACATCGATAGCCATCGTGATATGTGGCCCTGGCGCGATTGGGTGATCCG
>JANXXV010000216.1 GCA_025350445.1 Bryobacteraceae bacterium
CAACCTCGCGGACTGCCTCCGCTGAAGGTATTTTTTCGGCTTGGATACTATGCACCTGTTCAGTAAAACTTTGCCGCTGCTTACGCTTGCGGCACTATTTCCCATTGCGTCCGCGCCCGGACTGCGCGCTCAGGAAGCGGCAGGCACGGTGTTCCGCTCCGATACCCGCTTGGTGGTGCTGCATGCGAGCGTGGTGGACAAGGGTGGCCATTTGATGACCACTCTGCAGAAAGACTCTTTCAAAGTGTTTGAAGGGAAAGTAGAGCAGCCCATCAAGAAAGTGACCCGCGAGGATGTTCCGGTTTCATTAGGATTGGTGATCGATAATAGCGGCAGCATGCGCGATAAGCGCAAGAAGGTGGAGACCGCCTCCCTGGATATGGTGAAGGCCTCCAATCCACGCGACGAAGTGACGATCGTGAATTTCAACGATGAGGCGTTCCAGGATGTAGAGTTTACCAGCGATGTGAAGAAGATGGAAGAAGGGCTGACGCGGATCGATTCGCGCGGCGGCACCGCGATGCGGGATGCCATCAGCACCACCATCGATTACTTGAAGGAAAAGGGTAAGCACAGTAAGAAGGTAATTGTGGTGATTACCGATGGCGACGATAATGCCAGTTCTACCGCGATGACGCTGGAACGGCTGGTGCAGAAAGCGCAGAAGAGCGAAGTGCTGCTTTACATGGTTGGGCTGCTGAGCGAGGAATCGAAGCGCGATGCCAACCGCGCCAAACACGCTTTGCAGGTTTTGGCCGATGCGTCCGGAGCGTCCGCCAGTTTTCCGAAAGAGTTGACCGACGTGGATAAGGTCACCATGGGAATTGCGGGCGAAATCCGCAGCCAGTACATTATTGAATACAACCCGCTGAATCAGAACTTCGATGGCGGGTTTAGACCAGTTCGTGTGGCAGTGAATGCGCCGGGGAAACCGGCGGTTCGCACGCGGACCGGCTACTACGCCACGCCCGATGCACCGGCGAAAGGCACCAAGTCCGCGCAAGTGACGTCCCGGTAGAATCTTGATTCGTTTTCTTTGGAAGGCCACCAGAGGTTACCGGCTTGCACCTTGGAAGAGCCCCTATCTGCGCTGGCGGATTGAGACCTACCGGGGCTGGCATGCGGACGGTATTACCGCGCGTCAGTTTTGGCAATTCAGTTGGGAACAGCGGCGGGAGTTGCTGCGGTTCCTGCGGTGGGCCGAACGCATGCGGCGGGATGCGTAGGTTGGCGCTGCTGTCACCCCGAAAGAATCTTGTGCTAAGTTGTTAGCTTCGATGCAACGTTTTTCTGTCCTGATCATTACCGCTTTTTGCCTGTGCGCAAGCGGCCAAACTCCTCCGGTTGAAAAAGCTCTGGGGATGCCGCCCCGCTTGGCCGCCACCGATTATCAGGCCCACGCGCAAGCCGGTGCGGTGACGATCGCCGCCGAGTTTACGGGCCACGCCGTGCCGACGCCGCAAGAGACCCTTTCAACGGAAGATTATGTGGTGGTGGAAATCGCGCTGTTCGGTCCGCCGGAGCCGCGGCTCAAGATATCGCCGGAAGACTTTACCCTGCGCATCAATAAAAAGAAGACGACGCTATCGAACCAGCCCTTCGGAATGGTTTTCCCATCGCTGAAGAACCCTGAATTGGAGCCGCCCTCTTCGGCCTCGAAGTCGAAGTCCAGCGTCGGCACCGGTGGCCAGGGTGAATCCGCGCCGACGCCGGTGTTCCATCTGCCGCCGGAAGTAAAACACGCCATGCAACAGCATGTTCAAAAAGCGGCGCTGCCGGAAGGGGATCGCGTGCTTCCGCTGGCGGGACTGATCTTTTTCCAATATCGCGGCAAGACGCAGAACATCCAGTCGCTTGAATTGACGTACAACGGGCCGTCCGGCAAGGCCACTCTGGCACTGCATCCGTAGTCCGGTGACGTGCTGAACCTATCAGCCGTGTCTCAGAAAATCGCAATCGGGTTCAACGGCGAGCCCGTAGCGCCAACCACGGTTAGCGGTGAGGTTGTAAGCAGAAAGTCCCAACGCTTCCTGGTCCGCGTTTCCCTGCTTAGCTGTTCCAGGTCGCAGTTGTCGAAAATTGGAGTTCCCATCGCCACAATCACCAGCGTATGGACCGGCTGCGCGATTCCCTCCACCTGCGACGGCCGCACGTCGGAAGAAGCGTCGCTGCCCAGAACGGCGATGTCGCGCTTGTGCAGCCAGGCCACACTGGTGGCATGGAGTCCCGCGCGTTCCGCCATTGACCACGGCCCTTTCTCCAGACGGCGCGCCCAACGGCCGGTGCGGATGAACACGGCATCGCCGGACCGCACGCGTACCCCGGTCTTCTTCTCCCACGCATCCAGGTCCTCCGGGTAGATGGCCTCGCCGGGCGCCAGGTAGGGCACACCCTTGAGTTCGGGAATATCGATAAGTATGCCGCGCGCAAAGATTCCGTTGCGGGCCGCCTCTATTGAAAGACGCGCCGCGCCTTTACTGGTCACCTCCTTTATCGAAAGGCCGTTATACAAGGAGCCCTTGTAGGAGAAATGACAAAGCGCGTCCAGGTGGGTATGGATGATGCCGTGATGCGCCACGCTGAAGGAATCGGTGAAGATCTCCGCGCCGGGATTCTCGGACGAAGCGAGCATCTCGTGAACGAAAGGACGGCCGTTGTCCGGGGCTTTTTCCTTCTCCGCATCGTGCGAAAGCGAAACAGCGATTCCTTCCCGCACCAACCGTGCGGCCGCCAGCCGCGTGGCCGGCGTAATTAGATTCAGCGTGCCCAGTTCGTCGGCCTTGCCCCAGCGGCCCGCGTTCGAAAGCTCATTCATCCAGCGATCAAAGTCGGCGGTTGTGGCCGGGCGCATCTGGGCCCGCAGGCCAACGGTCAGCAATAGCAGCAGGGCAATCGTAGGTTTCATGGAACGAAATTATACACCGGAAACCGCGTTCCATTATCGGGCTGATGGCAGCGGTGGCGCGGCGCCATCCATCCGCCACCGGTTTGAGCAGATGCTGCTATCGAGGCGCGGCCAACTTACCGATCCCGCCCCGCAGCAGAGACACCGGTTCGTAAATTTGGCGCTGTAGAAATTCCGACTCAGGCGTGCCGGCGCGCAGCCGGGTAAGCCACTCCGCAGGGTCGAACTCCACGCCGATAGGGTTGGCGCTGAAGTGCGGACCGTACATGAAAGCGTTGGCGTCTTCACTCGAACTGAAGCAATCCACCTGAAATTCCATCTGATTGCCATTGGGGTCGGCGTAGTACATCGCCACTGTGATGCCGTGATGGATACGCCAGTACGGAGTGATTCCCATCTCCTTGAGCCGCGCATAATTCTCCAGCAGGTCGCTCAAAGACGCATACGCGTAGGCGACGTGGTCCACTCCGATGGCGTCCTGGCGATCCGTTTCGCTGCCGTCCGGCTGGAATACCGAGAGGTTGACAAACGCGAAGCGGTGATGCCCGCCGTCATAGCTCAAAAAGGCCAGCGCCGGATTCCGGTACTGGATTCCGGCGTGGAACACGGTCTCATACCAACGGCAACATCCGCTCGAAACGGCGGGTGCGGCAGACAACGTGAACGAACGCTTTGGGGCGAATCGCCGGCATGATTTCTCCTTGGATTCGGAATCTGGCTGAGCTGCTTCCGTGCCGGATCATCCCGGTTCCAGCCCGCGGCGGATGAAATCACTCCTGCCGCATCCCGCGGACCGTACCGTAGCCGCCAAGCCGGGATCCCAAATAGTTATATAATCCTGCAAGTCAGTGGATGTAAACACGCCGAAGCTTTATGGCTATCTGACTATGCAAGTCTATGGAGAACCTTATGACCAAAAGAGAATTCCTCGCCGCGGGCGCCGGCTTGGCCTTGGGAGCAGGGCGAGCTGCCTTTGCACAAACGCCGGGCACCCCGCCGAAGACCGGCGCAGTGAAATCCGCGGGGAATGCGCGGATTCCTTCCCGGATGGCGAAAACGACGAAGTTGTTTAAGTGCCCTCAAGGGTATCCTAACGGAATTGCCGTCACCCCGGAGGGCTTGTGGATTGCCGAGCAAAAGCTCTCCGGTCCGCAGGCCATCGCCTATCACATGCCCGAACCGAAATCTTTGTCCGAGGCAGCCTGGCTTGTCGATTGGGATGGCAAACTGCTGAAGACGGTGATGACGCCGTCCAGAAATACCAGCGGTATGGCCGTCGGCGGCGGCTACGTCTGGATGTGCGCCAATGCGCCGCCCGAAGGGGTTTTCCAGGTGGACATGAACTCCAAGGTGATAAGCCACCGTCAGATCCCGCTCGGCCCGGCGGACAATGGCGGCGGCTGCCACGGCGCCATGTGGCATGAAGGTAAGCTCTGGATTGCGGCGCTCCGGCTGCACGGAATTCTCCGTGTGGATCCAAAAACATGGGAGCCGGAATTCCTCATCCCGTGTTATGAGACTCCGGGCAGAAATCGGGTCCATGGCATTGCCTGGGACAACGGCGCGATCTGGCAGTTGACGGGCAACGATAGCAGCAGCTATGCCGAAGGCCGGCCGGGCCTGGTGAAGTATGATGCTGCAAGCGGCAAGGTTTTGGAGACGGCGGAATTCGTTCCCAACTCAATGGATCCGCACGGACTCGCCATGCACAATGGGACGCTAATTAGCTGCGACGCGGGCATCCATCCCGGATGGCCGAACAACGACAGCCCGACCAGCGGGTGGATCTTCCGGATAGACTTGATCTGATATCAGGGTGAAATGATCCCGGTGAAGTCTTCGCCGCGACACTCGGACGCGGATCGCCCGGTCACGTAATTGTTCCGCTCCGCTGCCCGGTTGGCTGGCCACGCGTCTGATTAGTTACGGGATAGACCATCTCCGCCGGATCAATTGGATCGCCTGCTGCTCTTGATGCTTCTCGCCGCACTACATGATTGGGGTTCGTAATATCCATCTCTCGTTTCGCCGCCAAGGGGGAACGAATGAAGATCTCGAGCGTTGAGAGAGTCTCCTCGCCACAAGGCAACAATGGACCGGCGAAAGCTGCAATCTTTTTCCAAGGTAGTTACTCGATACCCGGTTTGGTCGCAGGGGGGTGGTCTTTTTGTTGGGAGGCTTGCTCCTAATCCTTGGCGGCGTCACAAGATCAAGTCATTTAGCCGCTGAGGTTTTGGGATCGAAGATTGGCTTAACTGACGCCAGCGCCGGGCTGATTTGCGTCGTGCCTGGTTTCATTGTTATCTCCGTTACGAAATTTGAAGTCCAAGTTCGCGCCCGAAATGTCTCGTTAGGGCGGAGCGTTCCGGCTGCGGAAAGTTAATAGACCATCGCCTTCAGAAACTCAATGACGTACGTCATCGGTCCATAAGCCGTCACCACCGCGTCTGGATGCCAACGGACGAATATCTTAATGCCGGACGTCTCAATCATGACGTTGAGCAACTTCGCCATACTACGGCGTTAGTCGAGATTCACCTGGCCAACGCGTATGGTCAGCGGCGCCCGGTGACACGTTGCGCCACTCGATCAACGGAACCGTTGTTCATGAGTACCGCCCAGCCGGCAACACCGGTGGATAAGAAGGAGCCTCTCGATCAACCGGGCGGCGGCAGCCTGACGCCCAAAATGTTGCGCAGATAGTTGATGTTGTGCGCAATATAATCATCGACAGCGAGATCCATGTTCCCGCCGATGGCGTCGAAGCCGTCGTCGCCCTTCCTCGGGCCATCGACGTCGAAAATCGCCCAGCCCTTGTAGTGCCGATCGCGCAGCACTTTGAAGACGGCCGGGAAGTCGACGCCGCCACCGCCCAGATTGTGATAGACGCTCGCCACGCGGTGTTCCTCCTGCGTCGGCGTGGAGGTGTTGCCGCGATATTTGGCGTAAGTGTCCTTGAGATGCACTTCGGCGATGCGCGGGAAATAATCGCTGATGATTTGCGCCGCATCTCCGCCGCCCAAAACCAGATGTCCGGTGTCGGCGGTCATCCAGACATACTTGGGATCGGTGAGCTCCATGGTCCGGCGCATGTCTTTTTCGCGTTCCAAGGGCCCCCAGATATGGGGATGCGGCGCCAGCTTGATTCCCATGGCAATCGTCTGCCTGCCGATTTCGTTGAGGGTGTTGGCGAGTCTCTTGAGCTGATCGTCGCTGGG
>JANXXV010000217.1 GCA_025350445.1 Bryobacteraceae bacterium
CCTCCTCTTCCTTGCGCCCTTCTGCCCGCAGCAAAACGATGCGCGCCCGGAGAGCGTCGCGCTGGCTTGTCGTGGGGCTCGAAACGCGACGGCGAAGGGTTGATCGCTCCTCGGCGGTGATATCAAGAATAGAGATCGGACGTGCCATAGCCCATCGTGACATATCCCGCCCATTCGTTCAAGCTATTTCGATTACACTACACTAGGCAGATTGAAGGCTGAGTGCAGCGAAGCATGATTTCTGATGCACAAGCGCTTCTTCGCCACCTGAAGGCCACCGATGCTTTGGATATCCTCGATGATGGTATCCACACCGTGTCTCGTGTACTGCCTGACTTCCCTAACGGCAGCCTGTAACCTGTCTTGGAACTCCTGGTACCCGGTGGACTCTGGACCGTTCGTCATAGGCATTCACTCCTCGCCACAATCTAATCGGGCAATCTCCGCCCCATGGGTTGATTCGGCGCTACAAAGCATCCCTACGGCTGAACAGGGACCACCCCCGGTTCCAAACTCGGCTTTCACCGCACGAACTGGTCTACGAAATCCTCACCCAGCCCAACATCGGCGTAGTGCTTCCGGCACATGTCGATCTTGGTGAACACATCTTCGAAGCCGGTATGATTTCCATTTTCGTCGACGTAGTACATGCAGCCTGAGATATTGAAGAACGTAATCATCTCGTCCACGTCGGCATCGACCATCAGCGTGTGGGTTTCCCCCGGCGGTTCAAAAACATAATCGCCCGCTCTGGCGACCCAATTGTGCTCTAGATACCGCCACGAACCTTTGATGACGTAGCCATGCACGGGCGCGGGATGGCGATGCCTACTCAGAATGCCGGCCCTTCTAACCCGCAGCAGGTTGCACCAACCACCCGCAAGAGTATTGAGCATGAGCGGACGAAACCACACATTCGGCGACTGCGGCACCCATACCCGTTCATCCTGGGGCACGGCGCTAACTACGATCTGTTCGGGAGAAAGGGGGTGCGATGTTTGCGTGATCATTTTCCTACCTGATTGAATATCCGCCATCGACCGGGAGGACGATGCCGGTGACAAATGCAGCGGCTTGTGAGCATAAGAATAACACCGGACCGGCTACGTCTTCGGGCGTGCCCCAACGGTTCATGGGAGTGCGGGCTACAATCTGCGCCGCGGCGGCCGGGTCCTGTTGGAGCGCGGCGGTCAGGTTCGACGTAATCCACCCTGGGGCAACGGCGTTGACGCGGACGTGATCCGGGGCCCAGGCAATGGCAAGAGACTTCGTGAGTTGTGCGATTCCCCCTTTGCTGGCGCTATAGGCGGGAACCCGGGCGCCTCCAAAGAAGCTGAGCATGGACGCGGTGTTGACGATACAGCCCCGCGTTTTCGCCAGCAGTGGCCGGCAGCCAACGCAAAGGCGCATGGTTCCGGTGAGATTCACATCCACGACGCGTTCGAATGTGGGAATGTCGAATTCGGCGTCACGCAGAATGGTGCCGGCGCAGTTCACCAGAATATCCAGGCTATCCAGATTGCCCACCAGTGCGTCTACTTCGGTTTGCGAGCCTACGTCCACGGGGGTGGCGGGCAAGGCGCTCAATTCAAAATCGGCGCCCGCGAGACCCGTCACTTGGACACTGCAACCGGCGCGGTGGAGAGCCTCCGCAATGGCCCTGCCGATGCCGCTGGTGCCTCCGGTGACAAGCGCCGATTTCCCCTCAAATTCGGATTTGGAATGAGGCAACGAGCGGCCAAGACCCATGAATCTCAACTATAACCCTAACGGGAGGTTTCAAGGGATAATCGGGAGATGAAGCAATTCCTGGGCATCCTCCTGTGCGCGGTGGTATTGCGTGAAGTGACGCTGAGCGCAGCGCCCAATACGCCCACTGTGGCCGAGGCAAAGAAATTTCTGGACGAAGCGGAAGCTCGGCTGCTTGAGCTGACAAACGAGGCGGGGCGTGCGGCCTGGGTGCAGGCCAACTTCATCACCGACGATACCGAAGCTCTTGCCGCGCTCGCCAACGAACGCCAGATTGGCGCGGCGGTGGAGCTGGCCAAAGCCGCCACCAGATTCGACAAAGTAGCGCTTCCCGCGGACATGTCCAGGAAGATGAAACTTCTGAAGTTGTCTCTGACGCTGGCGGCTCCGTCCAACCACAAAGAACGCACCGAGGTGACGCGCATCGCCTCCGGACTGGAAGGAATGTACGGAAAGGGAAAGTATTGCTCCGCTGGCGCCGGGGGCATGACGAAGTGCCTGGACCTGGAAGACATCACCAAAATCATGGCGAACAGCCGCGATGAGAGGGAACTGAAAGATGTGTGGAAGGGATGGCGGACCGTCTCTCCGCCAATGAAGACCAGCTACGAGCGGCTGGTGCAACTGTCGAATAAAGGCGCGCGGGAATTGGGTTTCGCCGATACCGGGGCCATGTGGCGATCCAAGTACGACATGCCGCCGGACGACTTCGCGAAAGAACTGGACCGCCTATGGGAACAAGTGAGGCCGCTGTATCTGTCTCTTCATGCCTACGTGCGCAATAAACTGAGGGAGAAGTACGGCGATGCGGTGGTGCCGGCTACGGGGCCGATTCCTGCGCATTTGCTGGGCAATCCGTGGGCGCAATCATGGGAAAACATCTATCCGCTGCTGGCTCCGAAGGACGCCGATCCGGGGTTCGACCTCAGTGAAATTCTCACTAGGCGAAAGACGGATGCGATCGGAATGGTAAAGTACGGCGAAACTTTTTTCATGTCGCTGGGATTTGCGGCGCTACCTGCCACGTTTTGGGAGCGTTCGTTATTCGTGAAACCGAAAGATCGTGAAGTGGTATGTCACGCCAGCGCCTGGGACGTGGACAATGTGAACGATTTGCGCATCAAGATGTGCATCGACATTACGGGTGAAGACTTCTCCACCATTCATCATGAGCTGGGCCACAACTTCTACCAGCGGGCCTATAACACGCAGCCGTTTTTGTTTCGGGACAGCGCCAACGACGGATTTCACGAGGCGGTCGGAGACACTATCGCCTTGTCTGTCACGCCCCAGTATCTGGTGAAACTCGGTTTCTTGAAAACCGCGCCGGACCCATCGAAAGACATGGGACTAATGCTGCACAAGGCTTTGGAAAAAGTAGCCTTTCTGCCGTTTGGCTTGCTGATCGATCAGTGGCGATGGAAAGTATTCAGCGGCGAGATCACGCCCGGACAGTACAACCAGGCGTGGTGGCATTTACGGCAGAAGTACCAGGGTATTGCCGCGCCGGTAGACCGCACCGAAGCCGATTTCGACGCGGGTGCGAAGTATCATGTCGCAGCCAATGTGCCCTACATGCGCTACTTTCTTGCGGACATCCTGCAGTTTCAATTTCATCGCGCGCTGGCGAAAACGGCGGGGTGCACGGAGCCTCTGCATCGCTGCTCGATCTATAACAGCGAGGAAGCCGGGGCGAAGCTGAATGCGATGCTGTCGATGGGACAAAGTAAGCCCTGGCCCGACGCGCTGGAGGCGATGACCGGGCAGCGGCGGATGGACGCTTCGGCGATCGTGGATTATTTTGCGCCGTTGAAGATCTGGCTGGATGAGCAAAATAAGGGCAAGCCCGTGGGTTGGTAATGGTGTTGGATCGCAAATGAGCGATGATTGAGGAAGGCGGTGCAACGTGGCTAGAGGCTGGGAGAGCAAGTCGGTTGAGTTGCAGATAGAAGAGGCGGAGGATCGAAAGAAGGCTTCCGATGGCCGCGAACTGGCGGCTCATGAAAAGGAATTATTGAGGGATCTGCGCGTCCTGCAACTTTCTCGAACTCGAATTCTCCAACAGATTTCCGAGGCCACGCGCGAGGGATATAAGGTAATTTTGGGGCGGGCGCTGGCGGATCAGGATCAGAAAATTTCAGAGCTGGAAACGCGCCTCAATTCGCCAACCGGCTGAATGGGCCAATAACCGGCCCGGCCGATGCGGTTCGAGAGAATTCCGGGAGTATGGCGGTGAACCCTTGCGAACGCCGTAACAGTATCCAAGGCCGATTCTTCAGGAAGCCCAAAGCAAGCGCTTTTTTGGGCCGCGGAGGATTGCAGAGGCTATCCGCGCTTCAATTGCCACTAGCGTAGTGTCTACGAAATAGCTCCCAAGGAACTTATCGCGTTCCTTACCTGCCATGAGCTTCCCCGCTGGACAGATCGAAACTACGGTTCCTCCCAAAATCTGCGTTAACCAGCGTTGATCGGGAGCTAATAATGGGCGGCGCATCATTATTGGCCGGTAGAGTAGGACAGTAGGCGACACAGTGTGACCTACTGTCCCCTCGTCGAACCGGACATGCAGATTTCCCGCATCCGGCTCTCCTGAAAACCTTAGTCAGCGGCTGTCGCGAGGTGTGACTGTCAGGATC
>JANXXV010000308.1 GCA_025350445.1 Bryobacteraceae bacterium
GAAGATCGCGAACCGCCAGCAGTGCAACCGGCGCGGCCATCGGCAACAGGTAGCGCGCCGATCCGGCGAAGAAGATGACGAGTGAAGCGGCGAAGAAAATCAGCACCCAGGCTTTCAGGAATTCCGGATGGCGCTCGATGCAGAACGCCAGGGCCATCACGCCAATCCCGAAAGAGACCCAGAACAGCGGGTTGGCATCGACGAAGATACCGGCAATACCAGCCAATACACCTAAGAGCCAACGCTTCCGGAACGCCACCGCCGCCAGCATCGGGAACACGATCCAACCGGTGTGGACCGTCAGCGCCGCCGCATTCTTCAGCTTGTTGGCGATCTGCTGCAGTCCATAGGTTTGAAAATAACCCGCCAGAACCGTTGCCGGAACAGTGCCGCTAGACTGCTTCTCATAAAGCTGAAACAGCGCTACGACAACCGGCGCGACCAGAACACCCAACCAGCCTGGACGCCAGTTCCGATCGCGCTCCCAAAGATAATACGCCAGGATAGGCGCGGCGACGATGGCCTGATAGGCAGCCATCGAAGCAAGCGACAATGCCATTGCACTGGCGGCCAAGATCAGCACGGATTGCCGGTCAACAGCCCTGATGAACAAGGCGAAGCCCAGCATCCAAAACGCGACGAACGGCAGATCCGATTCAAGGGACCCTCCGTTGATCACGAACGCGGGCGTCGCGATAAAGAGCATCGCCGCCCAGACTGGAGAGCGCGAAAACCGGCGTGCCAACGCGAGCATCGAAAACGCGGCAATCAGTGAAAAGACGATGTAAGCCGAATGAAAAGGGACTTCATAGATATCCCCAAACACGGCGAGTAACGCCGCCAGCGCCCAGGCGTTCAATGGTGGATGTGGATAACCCTGCATCTTCACCATTTGCCCTTGAAAGGCGTACGCGATGTGCGTTGGATGCAGCGGGTCGATCTGCGCATGCTGCGCCATCGCCAGGTACTTCACGTCGTCACCCTGAATCGGTTGATTCAGAAACGGCAGGCGGATCAGCAGCACCAACGCGGCGACTAGCAGTATTTGACGAAGCATCTGGGCGGAATGCCCATTATCAGTCAGCGGCTCTGTTCATTGCGGCTAGCGGCCGCCAGCGGACAATCGGTTTGCGCGCGGCCGTGACTTCATCGACGCGGCTGGTGCGGGTGAGATACGGCGCCCCCAAGACAAGTTGCGGATCCGTATCCACTTCTTCGGCGATCGAGATTAGTGCTTCCACGAACAGATCGATCTCGCGTTTACCCTCGGTCTCAGTCGGCTCAATCATCAATGCGCCATGGACGATCAGCGGAAAGCTCACGGTGTATGGATGGAATCCGTAGTCGATCAGGCGCTTGGCAATGTCGCCGGTCCTCACGCCTTTCTTCGCCTGCCGGTCATCGCTGAAAACGCACTCGTGCATCGACGGCGCTTTGTACGGCAGGTCGTAGTATGGCTCCAGCATCTTGCGGATGTAGTTCGCATTCAGCACAGCATCCATGGTGGCGCGGCGCAGCCCATCGCCTCCGTGCGCCATGATATAGGCCAGCGCGCGGACCAGCACTCCGAAGTTGCCGTAGAACGCCCGCACCTTCCCGATGGAATCCGGCAGATCGTAATTGAACGCCCACCGATCGCCTTGGCGCTTCATTCGCGGATACGGCAGAAACGGTTCCAGATGCTTCTTTACCGCAACCGCGCCGGAACCAGGCCCGCCTCCGCCATGCGGAGTAGAGAATGTTTTATGCAGATTGAGGTGCATCACGTCCACACCGAAATCTCCGGGACGCGCGATGCCTACCAGCGCGTTCATGTTCGCGCCGTCCATGTATACCAGCCCGCCTTTGGCGTGAACGATCTTGGTGATCTCAACGATATTCTCTTCAAACACGCCGAGCGTATTGGGGTTGGTGATCATCAACCCGGCCACCGTTTCATCCATCGCTTTTTCCAGCGACTCTACATCCACCAGACCATTCAAGTTCGACGCGATGTTCTGCACCGCGTAGCCGCACATATGAGCTGTGGCGGGGTTGGTACCGTGCGCCGAATCCGGAATGAGAATCTTCTTCCGCGCATCGCCGCGTTTTTCCAGCAG
>JANXXV010000378.1 GCA_025350445.1 Bryobacteraceae bacterium
TCAGCAGGAAGCCGACCGGTTTATTGAAGCCGCCTCGACCGTGCAGGGCACGGAGACTCTCACCCAAACGCAGGCTCCAAGCACGCAGCGCCAGGTTGTTTCCGAATATGGATTTCTCACCATGCAGCCTGGTGAAATCCGTGAGATTCGCCAAGTGGAACTGGTAGACGGCAAGCCGGTCAAGAAACGCGGTAGCCCGCTGAAGGACCTGGCCCGGAACCTGACCGCCGCCAGCGATCAACAGCGGCGCAAACTGCTCGAGAGCTTCGAAAAGCACGGATTACACGGTGTTGCCGTCGATTTCGGCCCGGTGATCCAGATGTTTTCAACCCGGAAGATCCAGAAATTCGAGTTTATCTTTCAACGCATCGATCGCCTGAACGGCACGCCGGTGGCTATCTATCGCTATGAGCAGATCGACGGCGCCGGCGGATTGACCATATACTCCGGCGGAAAGCCCATTCGCCAGAAACTGCGGGGCGAGTTATGGGTTTTGCCCGCCGACGGTACACCCGCTCGAATCGTACTCGATTCGGAATTTGAAGAGGGAACGAGCAAAATGCGGGACCTGACCTTCGTGGACTATAGCCCAAGCGAATTCGGCGCGCTGCTGCCCTTGACCGTTGGGCACCGCCAGTTCCGCGATAGCACAGTGCTGGTTCAGGATCTGTTCCACTATTCCGGATACCACAAGGCGCAATGAATACTACCGGGCATTCGCTTGACTCAGCCAGGCGTCCCCGGGCGGCGGGACGGGGCCTCCAGCCCCGGCAGGCCTGTAGGATGCCATTTTGAAGACGATCTACCTGCATGGATTCGCATCCGGGCCGCTTTCCCGCAAGGCGCAGTTCTTCCGTCGGCGATTTGAGGAGTGTGGGCGAAAACTTGAGATTCCCGCCATGGATGAAGGCGACTTTGAAGGCCTTACCATCACCGGGCAATTGAAACTCGTGGAGCGCATCGCCGGAGGCGGCGCCGTGGTGTTGGTTGGCTCCAGCATGGGTGGCTATGTCGCCGCACTATACGCGGCACGCCACCCCGAAGTGGCGAAGCTGGTGCTGCTGGCGCCCGCCTTCTATTTTCCGCGGCGCTGGATGGAGACACTGGACCCTGAAAAAGCCGCCGCCTGGCAGCGCGACGGAAAAATGGGCGTCTTCCACTATTCCGAAGGAATGATTCGCGACATTGGATACCAATTGGTAAAAGATGCCGCGCAGTATGAGCCTGCCCCCAACGTCACCCAACCCACGCTACTGTTTCACGGCCTGAAAGACGACGTCGTGCCCGCCGCGTACTCACGCGGGTTCGCCGCCGCCCATCCTGCGAACGTTATCCTCCGGCTGCTGGACTCCGGACACGAATTGACAGATGTCCTGGAACGAATCTGGCTCGAAGCCGAAGGGTTTCTGGCTCAAGCGTAGATCTGAAATCGGAGGCTGGGGAAGACAATGGCGATTCTGCCGGAACGCACGGACCTGCCACTTCCCGCCAGCCGTGCCAAACTGTAGTTTGCTTGAGTGCAATTGGAGCGTTCTCGAGCGAGCCAAGCGTTTTTTACGCGAACCACCCGTCATCCGCGATGCAGGCCATGCCGTTCCACAAACACCAGCACTGGGGATCGAGATCGATGAAGATCGCCTTGCTGCCGTTGTGTCTCGCGGCATCTGGTTTCGCCGCTCCGCCGCGGAGAACTTCCCTGGACGATTGCTTGCGATCGGCCGGTCCGTCCGTCTACGAGTGCAGTTTTAAATCTCCGCCCGATACGGTGGACAAACATGTGCGCATCGCCGTTGATGCTCTGGTCTCCGGCGCGAAAGTTTGGCTGAACGGCGAACTGATCGGCGAACACAACAGCGGCATTGCCCCGTTTGAATTCGATCTCACGCCGGCGCTCAAAACCGGCTCCACCAACACCCTGACCCTGCGCCTGGAGAAGCCCGGCATCCTGCGCCAAGTCTATTTGTTGACCACCGGCCGCGTATTTCCCGTAAAGCAAAATGTAGTCGCCACGCCGCAACGGCTCGCCGTGTCGGTGCTGGTGCGCAATACCCTCGACAATACCTCCGGGGTGCAGGCAAGCTTTACGGTATCCATCGGCGGAAAGACTGTCGGCAGCGGCGCGGCGAACGCCGCGGTTCCCCCAAATCTCACTCAGTCCATCGAAGCCATCATCGCGTTGCGCCCGGAAGACGTGAAGCTCTGGGACCCCGATCATCCGAATCTGTACCGCCTGCGGACCGTGATCGCGAAGAACGCCGAAGCCGTGGAGGGCGCCTACGAAACCGAAATCGAATCGTACTTCGGCATCCGGACAGTTGAAATCCGCGACTCGCAGTTTCTGCTGAACGGAGAACCGTTGAGGCTGGGCGGAGCGCATCCCGCGGGTGAACCCGGTGAGGAGGATTTGCGCTCGATGAAGGAAGCCGGGATGGTATTCCAAATGGTGGATCATCCGGTTTCCATCTCTGTTCTCGACTGGGCGGACCGCAACGGACTGCTGCTGATTGAGAGAGCCGAAATGCGGGATCGGGACGCGGATCATCCGTCCGTTATCGCCTGGGCCGGCGCGACGCCTGACGAATCCGCCTACGCAAAGCGCATGGACCCAACGCGCCCGGTGAGCACCGTGGATTTCGCTATCGCAAGCCCGTTCTCGCTCGATGGCATACCGCCGGATAAGCCCGTGTTCCTCGACACGATTGCCCATCCGGAGGATAATGCGGAGTTACTGCGGAACCGCCCAGGCGTGTTTGGAGCCGCGGCTGCGGTAGCGAAAGATTCCGGATGGATCGGCCAGTTTCGCGGCGCGGTGATTCAAGGCATTTTTCAGAAGAATGGAAACACGTTCGTCGAAGTTCGCAACAGCTCAGGTTTTCCTTCGCGGATTTTGCGGGACTACGTAGTGCGTGTCGGCCCTCACACGCAGCGGTTACCCACTCTGAACCCCGGTCAGGGGGTCACTCTGGAATTCGAACACGTGAATCCGTATCGCGTAGACGTATGCGGGCCGACAGGTTTTGTAGTAGACAGCCGTTGAGACAGCCGTTTGAATCCAATCAGTTATGAAACTCCGTATAATGAGTAGATGCGCCAGGCCTGTGCTACACTTTTTGGTAGAAATAGTGCAACGGCTGTGTCCGGGCATGCGTCTATACATTGGGTGACCGAAAGGTAGGTGCCCAACCCATGGCTGTGCATCACGAGGAAATACAGGAAGCGATGAGCGACGTTCGCGAAGTCCGGGCCTCAGAACAGTCCGACAATTTGGACCGGCTGTTAATATCTGACGGTGAAGTTCCATGGTACCGGTCCCTGGTTGAAAATGTCAGGGAACTGATCAATCCGCCGAAACTTCCGCCGCTCGAGCTCACTTCGAAACCAGTTGCCGTTAAGGATATCTGGTCTCGCGACGGGAAGAAAAAGTACTCCACCCTTTACTCCGTTGGAATCCATATCATCCTTGTCTTGCTGATAGTGCTGGTGGGAACGAACAAAGTTGTTCAGCAGAAGGCTAAGGAAACCATTTCGCTGATTGCTCCCGACTTGGCTCCTTATGAACCTCCGATGGCGAAACAAAGCAAGAAAGCGGGCGGCGGCGGTGGCGGCGGCGACCGGTCTCTGCTCGAGGCCAGCAAGGGGAAATTGCCGCGTGTCGCGCCGAAGCAGTTCACTCCTCCCATGGCCGTAGTGAACAATCCCGATCCAAAACTGGTGATGGAACCGACGATCCTGGTACAACCCAATGCACCTTTGCCGCAAGTGAACATGGCGGCGCTGGGTAATCCGCTTGGGGCGCTCGGTCCGCCGTCGAATGGAACGGGTTCGGGCGGCGGCATTGGCTCCGGCAGGGGCGGCGGCGTTGGTTCGGGAAGCGGTGGCGGATTCGGCCCCGGCAGCGGTAACGGCACCGGCGGTGGCGTCTATCGCATCGGCGGCGGAGTTTCGGATCCCGTACCGATCTTCAAACCTGAGCCTGAGTACTCCGAAGAAGCGCGCAAAGCGAAGTTCCAAGGCGCGGTGATGCTCTCTATCATCATCGACGCGGACGGCAAGACCCGTGATGTCCGTGTCATCCGTCCGCTGGGTCTGGGCCTGGACGAAAAGGCGATTGAAGCCGTCCTGAAGTGGCGCTTCAAGCCCAGCTTGAAGGATGGCCGCGCGGTGGCCGTCAGCGCCAATGTCGAAGTAAACTTCCGCCTTCTCTAATCGGAGTTCACGAAACAAGAAGGCAATGCACGGAAGTTCTCCCGAACCCCTACGTGCCGATAACCCGGCGCCAAGTAGAGCGCTTCGGACGGCTCTCCCTGGCGGTTATGCCGAACGAGTGGCGTCCGGCCTTCCCCTTTCGCAACCAGTTCCACTGCGCTTGTAAACCTTTTCGCGATGCCCTGCCGCCCGGTTCTCCTGTAAAAAAACAGCTTCCGCAACCCTGCTCGGGGCGAAGCGGTCGACTCGGTCGCAAATTCCAACGGAACCGAACCAATCGGATCCGCGTGATAAACCGCGGCGAATAGAATCCGGTTGCCGCTATCGGTTGCCCTATCTATTCCCGGCCTCATAGGATGCCGGTGTTTGTGCGCTTCGCTGCTTCCCAGAAGCGACGGAAGTCCACGCGCACCAAAGGCGATCTGCTCCTTTCCGCCTTAGAAACTCCGCTGCCGGGGGGAGCCGTGCTTCACAGTGCCGTTCACCTTGTCCGATCTATCGAGTTTACCCACATGCTTCCTTTTGCCGCTGAAGCCCGGCGCATTCAGCAGCGAGGCACTCGGCTTTACAAAGCCCGGTTGTAGACGGCGCATAGCCGGAGGACGCCGGTATAGGAAGCGAAGAGGACTGACCGCTAGGCGTGGTAAGATTCGCAATTGCGAAACGAAGCCACGGAAGAAACAACCGCCTGGGAACGGTGGGCATTTTGGGCGGTGTTGGCGCTTCAAATTCTGCCCGTCTGGCTTTTCCACTATTTCCCTTCGCACGATGGCCCCATCCACATTTACAACTGCCTGATCCTGAAAGATATCCTCACGGCCCGGCAAACCATCGCGCAAACGTACTACACGCTAAACCCGCAGTTCCCGCTGAACGTCCTGGCCCACGTCTTGCTCACGGCCCTTACGTTTGTTGCCAGCCCGCTGATTGCCGAAAAGCTATTCCTCACCATCTACGCGGTAACGCTCGGGCTTTCGGCCCGATACGCCCTAGCCTCCATCCAGCGGCAATCGCTTTTCCTCTCGTTCCTGATTCTGCCCGCGGTATTCAACTTCACGGTCTACATGGGCTTTTATAACTTCATCGTCGCCATACCGATTTTCTTCTGGACCTTCGGCTACTGGCGCCGCAACGCCGCCGATCTCCGCGGGCCGAAAGTGGCCGTACTCGCAGCGGCGTTTCTGGTGATGTATCTGGCCCACTTATTCGTTGTCGCGTTCGCTTTCCTGATTATTGGCATCGTAGTTCTGGATGCCGTGCTTCGCTCGCAATCGTTTCGTTTCTGGCGCGTTCCACAATTCCGCGCCACCTACGCAGCTCTGCCCGCTGCCGCGCTGGCTGCCTACTACGTCGTCAAGCGCAGCGTTCCGACGAAATACAACAATCCGGTTCACGGCCTGAGGGATCTTTTCCACGACAACTTCATCGTTTCCTTCTATCCGGGCGAGACGGTAATCGCGATCGCCTTCTTTTTGTTCATCGCGCTCGCAACAGCATCGCAGATCCGCAATACCGCAAGGCGCGGAGGGAGCTGGAAAACCAACCCATACTTGATCGCGCTCGGGGCGGGGCTGTTCCTGTACATAGTTGTTTCCAACGACATGATTGGCGGCGGCTATACCCGGATACGGTTTCTGCTATTCGTTGTTTTTACCGACCTGTTCTGGCTGGCCCAATTCCGCTATAGTGCGCGTTTCATTCGATTCACGCAAGGTTTATCCATCGCTCTGGCGCTCTCGCTCGCTCTTTTCCACGCCAGTGCTTACCGCATGCTGAATCCATATCTGGCGGAGTATGCTTCCGCGGGCAGTGTGATGGCCACCGGGAAATCCATGCTCGCGCTGAATTATTCGGTCAAGGGACGTACGGCCGGCGGAGACAGAATATCCCGCCGCGCCGGTCCATTCCGGCACGCCGATGCCTACGTGGGCATCGAGCGCCGGCTCGCGCTGATCGATAACTACGAGGCGGCAGCGCTGCTATTCCCGTTGGTCTTTCTCCCGGGACAGAATCCGTTCCCGGCGATCGTCGACCTCTACGACGAACCCCCATGCGCGGATCTGGACGCCTACGTCGCCGCCACTCACCGTCCGATGGATTACGTCCTGATCTGGTTTCCGGAAGCGCAACAGGCCGGTAACGTGTGCGTGGAACGCGTTAGAGATCACCTGCGGAAAAACTACACGCGCACCTACTTATCACCGCATAATCTGGCGCAAGTCTACCAGCTCAATCGATCTCTTCAATAACCCGCGTCCCACTCGACTGATCGCCACCCGTCCACTGGCCAGACCTTCAGGAATCGTCCTCATTTCCCCAAGCGAATATCGCCCGCGCGGCACAGGGACTGAAAGCGCAGATCCGTTCGCATTATTCGAGACAACCCGGAAACCACCGCCTACGCCGGCTTGCAAACCGGACACGGACATATCTTGCGCAAGTGATCGTAAGAATAGATGCCGGTGCTGTGGCCGTCATTCCAAAAGATCTGCACCGCATAGTTCCCCACCGGCTCCACGTTCGTCATTTTGATCGATGGCTTGAACATCTGGAACGGGTTCGCGCCCGGTGCCGCATAGTTTGTCTTCTGCGGCTCGGTGCCATGCGCCCCGGTGCATAACGCGCAGGGGCACTCGTCGCGCAGATAGCCCAGGCCGTAATCGCTATGGTGGCCGTCCTTCCAATCGATCTGAATGCCTTTCGATTTGGAGATGGCGATGTGTTCCGGATCGTTGGTTTCGCTCATTATTTACTGAACCCGCTCGATATCTCTCACGCCCGGAATGCGGCGGATCGCGCCCGTCACTTTCTCCAACTGGCGTTTGTCCTTAATCTCTACCGTCATTTCCACAATCGCTCCATCGCCGTTATGCTTCTCATCGGCACGCGCTTCCAGGCTGCGTATATTACTGCTCTCGGCGAATAGAATCGACGTCAACTGATTCAACATGCCCGGCCGGTCGTCGGTGTAGATCACCATCTTTACCGGGAACTGTTCCGAGGCGCTGCGGGCCCATTCCACTTCAATCTTGCGCTCCACTTCATACATGAGGTTCTGCACGTTGGAACAGTGCGTGGAGTGAACGGCAATTCCCTTCCCCCGCGTCACGTATCCCACAATCGATTCGCCTCGAATCGGATTGCAGCATTTAGCGCGGTACACCAACAAGTCGTCGATGCCCTTCACCTTAATGACCAGATCGCCGTTTTCCTTGGATCCGTCTCCCAGCGCTGCCTGGTGCGGCTTGGCCGGCTCCGGCTCGGAGACCGTCTCTGGAACCAGCTCTGGCGCGAGCTTCTGCAAAACCTGCCGCGCCGAATACTTGCCGTAACCCAAGGCCGCATGCAGATCTTCCATCTTGCTGCAACCGTAATCGGAAGCAACGCGCTCCAGATCCGCCTTCGATATACGGCTGAGCGCAACACCCAGACGCCTGGCCTCCCGCTCCAGATACTTCTGCCCGATGTCGATCGCCTTCTCGCGCTCGGTGGCGTTGATGTCGTGCTTGATCTTGTTTCGCGCGCGCGACGTCTTCACCAGAGCGAGCCAATCCTTGCTCGGCAAATGCCCCGCCTGCGTCAGAATCTCCACTACATCGCCATTCTTCAGGTTGTACTTCAGCGGAACAATGCGTCCGTTCGCCTTGGCGCCGACGCACGTGCTGCCCACGTCGCTGTGAATGGCGTAAGCGAAATCGATCGGCGTGGCGTCACGCGGTAGAACGATCACGCGGCCGAGCGGCGTAAAAGTGTAAACCTCTTCCGGGTACAAGTCCATGTTTAGCGTGGACATGAACTCGCCGGGATCGCGAATTTCCTTCTGCCATTCCACCAATTGGCGCAGCCACGCCATCCGCTGGTCGTCTTCGGCGGCGCTCGCGCCCTTCCTGCCTTCCTTATACTTCCAGTGCGCGGCAATGCCCTCTTCGGCAATGCGGTGCATCTCCTCGGTGCGGATTTGCACCTCAAACGCCAAACCGCCCGGCCCCATCACGGACGTATGCAGGGACTGGTAAAGGTTCGGCCGCGGAATCGCGATAAAGTCTTTGATGCGGCCCGGAATCGGGTGCCACTCGTTGTGGATCACTCCCAGCGCCGCATAGCAATTCTTCACCGAGTCGGTGATAATCCGCAGGGCGAGAAGATCATAAACCTGGTCCACGGCGATTTTCTGCCGCTTCAGTTTTTGATAAACCGAATACGCCCGCTTCAGCCGCCCTTCCACCCGCGCCGGTTCCTGTTCAACCCGCGCCGCCCTTGCTGGACGGGATCGCGATGATCACGTTCGTCGCTTTGACCACTCCGATCGCCTCGTCACCGACCTTGAGCCCCAGCTCGTCGACCGCCTCGGCGGTCATGAGGCTCACGATCCGATGCGGGCCGGCCAGGATCTCGACCACGGCGGCTACCCGGTCCTGTTCGATCCGGGTGACGATGCCGGCGAATCGATTGCGTGCGGAGCCAGCCACGATCGGTCGGTCCGTCGCCGCGCGTCGTCGTTCGGCGAGCAGGCGCGTGATCTCCGACAGGTCGACCTGGCGCTGGCCGCCTCCAGACCGCTGCATCCGGACCCGGCCCTCGCTTTCCCAGCGACGGAGTGTCTCGATCGTCACGCCCAGCATCTCGGCGGCCTGACCGACCCGGACCAGGGTTACGCCTGCGTCCGGTTCCTTGTCCTGCATCGTCACCCAGCCAAGTCGACCGAATACCTATGGATAGCACTCGTAATCGCCACTATACAGTGGTATAGGCGTGGTTGACGATGAACGTCCACGAGAGCCTGAACGAACCTCAGTACGTGGCCCGACCGCCGGAGATGTCAAAGACGGCGCCTGTGGTGAACGAACATTCTTCGGAGACCAGCCATGCCACCAGAGCCGCGACTTCCGCAGGCTGGCCAACCCGGCCCATGGGGATGCGCGACGTCATGTACTGGATGTGCTCCGGTGTGAGCTGCTCGAGGATCGGCGTTTCGATCACCGCAGGC
>JANXXV010000384.1 GCA_025350445.1 Bryobacteraceae bacterium
GATGTCGACCGCTGGCGCCAGATGATGCTCGATCTCCGCAGCGTTGGGTTGATTTCCGCCAGCACAAGGTCATTCGACAACGAAGACATGCCGGCTCCTGACTTCCCTGGCAAGCCCGAAACCCAACCGGATTCCATGTGCGCCCGCGAGCAACTGCGCTCGGTTCTAGCCACCGCGATGCAGACATTGCCGGAACGCTACAAGAAAGTCGTAGTCCTGTACTATACAAACGAGATGACCATGAAAGAGATCGGCGGAGTCCTCGGTATCAACGAAAGCCGCGTCTCCCAGATTCACAAATCGGCCCTCGAAAAGATGAACGTAGTGCTCCAGGGCAATGGCATCCATAACTGCAACGCGTTTTAGCGGAGCGTCCCGTCTAATTCTTGACAATCCGCAGCCAAACCAAAATGGCAACGTAATGTCGTGAGGCGGACGCCCGAGACAGCGCAGCCCCTCCAGCCCTCACTTTCGCTTTGCCGGTTCCTTCGTCTTCGCCGCAAGAAACCGCTGCCGGGCTTCCTCGGATTTCACTTCCTGGCTCAGTTTCTGGTAAAGTCGCGCCATCAGATACCAGGCATCCGAGTAATCCGGATCCAACGCGGTCGCTCGTTGTGCCCAATTGAGCGACTGTTCGGCCCTGTCCAGTTGCTCCAGAGCTTTGGCCCCTACATAGAATCCGCGCGCCGACATCGGGTTCCGGTTCACCGCCATCGATACCGCATCGAATGCCCTGCGCGAATCGTTCTTCTTCAACAGCAGGTCCGCAACATTGATGTACGGCCACTCATACTCGGGATGATCCTTCTCCACCAGTTTGATCGCGCTTAGAAAATATCGCATCGCCTTCTCATCGTCTCCGGTTGCCACAAAGCAGAGACCCAGGTTGTCCAGGGCCTTGTAGGAACCAGGAGTGATCTTCAAGGCGCGTTCGAACTGCCCGATCGCCAGGTCGATTCGGCCTTCCTGGTAATAAATCCGGCCCAGCATGTAGGCGCCGTCCTCATCGGCGGGATGACGATCCAGCAATTGGATGAATGCTGCGATGGCCTTGGCGGTGTCGCCCAACAAATACGCGGCATTCCCTTTGATCTTCAGCGCCGCCGCCTCCGCCGGGTGGCCTTCCAGAACCCGTTCAGACTCAGCCAGCGCCGCTTTCGGCCGCCGCGCCATCAGGTACGCGCCAGCCAAAAATACGCGCCCGGCCACGGATGCGGGATCGCCCTCCAGGTACCGCTCTGCGGCACGAATAGCCGCATCGAAATCCCTAGCCCCCGCTCGTGCCTCGGCCAGCCCCAACAGGATCGAACGCTGGCTGGGACAAGCGGTGATAGCCTCTTCCAGTAACTTGGCCGCCAGTGTGAACTGCCGCGCGCCCATCGCGTTCCGCGCTTCCTCCTGGCGCACCGCCGACTTCACCAGGTCGCACCCGGCCTCCTGAGCCTGCGCCGCCGTCACGAACAAAAAGAACAAAACGCGCATGGGCCATACTGCCCGCCCGCCAGACGGCAGAAGCAAAACCCTTCTTATCCCATTCATCCCATTTATCCCAGCCACTTGTTTTTCCCCGGAGCAAACCACCGGTCTAACGCAACGACGCAAGCTTCTCACGAACCCTTGGAAGAACGCTCCCGTACTGCGCCGGCGAAGCCTTGGCAACAAAAGTCTCGAAACTCGCGCGGGCCCGCGCGCGGTCTCCCGCCATCTCATACAGAAGACCCAGATTCATGTGAACCTCCACCAGTTCAGGGTTTAACTGTGCAGCCCGTTCGAAGTATCCGCGCGCAGCCTGGTAATCCCGCTTCTGAATCGCAACCAGCCCCATGCCGTTTTGCGCCGCCGCGTAACCGGCGTCGTTGGCGAGAATCCACTTGAAAGTTCGTTCGGAATCGGCCACGCGCCCCTTCTCAAGATAAGCAGTGGCAAGATTGTTTTGGCTGTCAAGATCCGCGGGATTAATCTGCGCGGCCTTCTCGTATTCGGCGATTGCCGCTTCCTTGTCGCCCCGGCGCAACAGCAGATCGGCCAGGCGGGAATGCAAACGTCCGCTATCGATACCTTTTGACAGCGCAGTCCGGTACAGCCGCATGGCCTCGTCGTAGCGGTCGTTCTTCTCCAAACGGCCGCCCAGCTGATAGTAGAGCGATGGATTTAGCGGATCTTTGTCCAGCGCCTTCCGCAACAGCGCAATCCGCCCGGACTCCGGCAGGTTCGTTCCGCCGCTCTCGGCCTCGTCGATCCAGTGCAAAATATCGAGAGCGTCCTTCGGGTCTTTGCCCGTGCCAGTCAGCTCATAAGAACGGCCGCCGGCGCCCGACAAATAGCCGAGCGATTTAAGCTGATCCATGACGCGTTCGTCCACCATCGCGGTTTCCACTTTCTCGGTGCCATTCACGCCTGTTGAAACAATGCTCTTGAGTTGCGCCTCCAGCTTTAGCACTTCAGGACTGTTTTGCCCAATGACGTTTTTCGTCTCGCCGGGGTCGGACGCCAAATCGTAAAGCTCGGGGCGCGGTGCTCGGATGTACTTCCAGCGGTTCGTGCGTATCGCCCTCAACTCCGACCAGTTCATATTCATCTTCGGGTAAAGCGTCTCGCCGTAAGAGCTGTCCGTGGCGACGCTGGCGCCTGCGAAAGCCGGTACCAGGCTGACCCCTTGCACCGACGCGGGTGCGCTGCCACCCATCACCTCAAGCAGCGTCGGCAAAAAATCAATGCTGCGCGCCTGTTGTTTCACCCGCACGCCCGCTGGAATTCCCGGCCCCGCAATCAGGAACGGGATCCGCATCGTCGAATCGTAAAGGAAAATGCCGTGCGTGTGTTCGCCATGTTCGCCCAGGCTCTCGCCGTGGTC
>JANXXV010000427.1 GCA_025350445.1 Bryobacteraceae bacterium
CGTATTCTCCCTTCAGCGCCACTCTCGCGGCGCCTCTGCCTTTTTACTGAGCAACTATAGTGCCAGTTCTATCGATTCCCTCAAATTGTGCCAAACATTATGGTTTGCTAATCCGGCGGCTCACTTTTCCGGTCTGGACGGTCTCATTTCGACACGGCTAATCAGTGTGCGTTCCGGCATCGCCAATACATCCATAACCACCTGGGCTACGTCCTCCGGCGCTATCTTCCACGGTGCCCGCTTCGTGCGGGGACTGAACCCCGTATCTACACTTCCAGGCATCACATAAGTTACGCGGATATTATCGTTACGGTGATCCAGCATCAGGGCTTCGCTAAAACCGTTCAACGCAAACTTCGAAGCATTGTAGGCGGCGCCACCGGCAAAGGGATTCTTTCCGGCCAGACTACTTATGTTGATGATCGAACCGCCACCCCGGCTTATCATTCTCGGCAATGCCTCATGACAGCAATAGAACACGGCGCTCAAATTGGTCTCCAAAGTAGTACGCCAATCAGCAAGCGTGAGATCTCTAACACTCCGAAAGATACCAACCCCCGCATTATTTACCAGGATGTCGATTCCGCCGAACTCGCTGTCCACGAACTCAAAAAACCCTGCAACCTCGTCACTATTTATCAGATCGACAGCTTTGCCAATCACAATACCCCTAATTCGCGGGTTCATCCCGGCAACCGTTGCGGTGATCTCCGCTTGAGAGCGCGCGCAGATGGCCACGGATGCGCCCGCATCCGCCAATGCTTCCGCGATGGCCTTCCCGATTCCTTTGGTACCGCCCGTAACCACTGCAAACTTACCGCTGAGTGAAAAAGTGTTTGTCATGAATCGATCCTAGCGGATGAACAAGGGCGGGATGCGGCGGCGCAACTCGCTATACTGTAAAGTCATGCACGAGTTGAGTGTTTTCTGGTTGCGCGCCGCGGTTGCTTTGTATGCCGTCGGGCTATTGCAAACCATTCAGACCGTCTTGCGCCGCAGATCGCAAATGTACCCGGCGGTGCTCGGCGCATTTTGCGTCGCAGTGATCCTGCACGGCGTATCCCTCACGGAAACAGCGTGGATCATGGGGCAATTCCCCGTCAATAACTTCTACGAGTCGATCGCGGTCTGTGGATTCGTCCTCGCCATTCTCTTCCTGCTGGTTAATTGGCGATACCACTTTCAGGGCTTGAGCGTCGTCTTGTTTCCCCTCGTGTTTGTTATGACGTTGATGGGGTCGCTTGAGTTTCCCGTCGGCTCCTGGAGCACCCAGACCGCGCGCGATGCCTGGCTGATCGTACACGTTCTGCTGGTCTTGCTGGGCTATGCGGCTTTGGTACTCACCGCCGTTGCGTCCGTCTTCTACCTCATGCAGGAGAAGCAATTGAAGAGCAAGCGCCCCGGCGCGTTCTTCGATCGCCTTCCGCCGCTCGGCACGCTGGACGACATAATTTCACAATCCATGGGTTTCGGCTTCGTGCTGCTCACCCTGGGTGTAATCGCCGGGTGCATCTGGGCCTTCGTTGAATCGGGAACCAAATGGATCGGCGATCCCAAGATCGCGCTCTCTTTCCTCACCTGGGCATTCTGCCTGCTGATGGTCTTCCTTCGTGTCAGCGCCGGCTGGCGCGGACGAAAAGCGGCGGTGATGGCCATCACGGTCCTCGGTTGTTCGGCCGCCACCTGGGCCGCGCACGTCGGTCTACGGTCTCTGTTAGTCCAATGAAACTTTGGATCACAGGCGTCAATCACCGGACGGCGCCGGTGGCGGTCCGTGAAAAGCTCGCTTTCAAGGAGGACGACCTACCCTCCGCCCTGGCCGAATTGCGGAAGCGGCCGGGCTTGGTGGAAGGCATGATTCTATCCACCTGCAACCGCGTGGAATTCGCCATTACCACCGATGAGGACGTCGATCCTCAGGATTGTGTGGAGGAATTTCTCACTTCCTCGCGGCGAATCTCGGATCGCGCCTGGATTCAACCCTATGTCTACAGCTTCGGCGGGCGAGAGGCGATCCGCCATCTCTTCCGGGTAGCCGCCAGCCTGGATTCCATGGTCATCGGCGAGCCGCAAATTTTGGGCCAGTTGAAGTCGGCCTACACCATGGCAAAGTCGCAAGGGGCGCTCAGCGGCTTCCTTGAAACTGTACTCACGCGCGCCTTCAATGTCGCCAAGCGCGTGCGTACCGAGACGGAGATCGGCGTTAGCGCGGTGTCGGTCAGCTACGCCGCCGTTGAGCTGGCACGGGAGATCTTTGGTTCGCTCTCGAACAAGAAGGTGATGCTGATCGGCGCGGGCAAGATGTCGGAACTGGCGGCCCGTCACCTGTACCGTTCCGGTGTCACGCAGATTCTGGTAGCGAACCGTACGCGGTCGCGCGCCGAACAGGTTGCCGGGTTGGTTCGCGGCAAGATTACAGACTACGGGAATCTCTACACCACGCTGCCCGAAGTCGACATCGTCATCACCTCCAGCGGCGCGCCCGGCTATGTTCTGACGAAAGACCAGATGCGGAAGATCATCGACGCGCGCAAGAACCGCCCGATGTTCCTCATCGATATCGCCGTCCCGCGCAACATCGAGCCCGCTGTCAACGATCTTGCAAACGTGTTCCTCTATGACATCGACGACCTTCAGAAGGTGGTTGACAATAATCTGCGCGGCCGCCTGGACGAAGCAGCCGAGGCCGACAAGATTGTAATGGAAGAGGTGGACCGGCTGGAAGCCTGGATGCGCAGCCGCGAGGTGGTGCCCATGATTGTCAGCTTGCAAACGCAGCTCGAAAGCGTGCGTGCGGGTGAGGTGGAGCGGATGCGCAGCAGGCTGGGCCCGCTCACCCAGCAACAGGAAGATGCGCTCGAAGCGTTGACGCGCGGCATCATCAATAAGATCGCTCACGGCCCGATTTCCGAGCTTCGCAAGAACGCCGGAAGCCCCAGTGGCGTGCCGGTGCTCGACGCCATTCGCAGAATATTCCGGCTCGGTGACTAGAGGAATGTGCACGAATCCGCCGGACAAATCGAATCCCGGGGTTCACGCCAAAATCCGCGTTGATCGGCGGCTAAGATATTGGCCGCCGCTAAACGCCGATGAACACGGATAACCCGCTGAAAGGAGAGAGAACGACGTGCTGGTAATCGGTTCACGCGGATCCAAGCTTGCCTTGTGGCAGGCAAACTATGTGAAGGCAAGGCTCGAAGCGCTCGGCGAAGAGTGCCGCATCGAAATCATCAAGACCACCGGCGATTTGATAACGCACGTGCCAATGAAGGAGGTCGGCAGCAAGGGAATTTTCACCAAGGAAATTGAAGAAGCTCTTTTGGACCGCAGGATCGACCTAGCCGTCCACAGTCTGAAAGACCTGCCCACGGTGCTGCCCGAAGGTCTTGGAATCACCTCCACTCCGGAGCGGCAGGATGTGCGTGATGTCTTGATCGGCCGCGCGCTCAGCGAACTGCACCCGGGTGCCCGCGTAGGCACCGGATCGCTTCGCCGTATCGCGCAACTGCGAGCCATGCGGCCGGACCTTCTGGTCGAGGGCATTCGCGGAAACGTGGACACCCGCATTCGCAAGCTGGACGACGGCGAATACCACGCCATCGTGCTGGCGGCGGCCGGATTGAAGCGCCTCGGGTTGGCGGACCGCATCGCCGAGTTCATTCCCGTGGAAACCATGTGTCCCGCGGTGGGCCAGGGGGCGCTCGGGATCGAGACGCGCCTGGATGGCGGAGCCGGGATGCAGGCCAGCCGGAAACTGGACGACCCTGCCACGCGCGCGGCTATCACCGCCGAACGGGCTGTGCTTGCCAAACTGGGCGGCGGATGCGAGGTGCCAATCGGCGCTTATGCGGCGGTTACGGAACAATCTCTGCACCTGCGCGCCATTGTGATCTCGCCCGATGGCGGGCGAATGGTTCGCGAGGAGATCACGGGCCCCTCGACAGAAGCTTTCGCCATAGGAACGTCGATGGCGGACAAGCTTCTCGCAGCCGGCGCCGGCGCTATTCTTGAGAGCGTCTACGGATGAGCGCGACCGGGAAAGTTTATCTGGTCGGAGCGGGTCCGGCGATCCCGAACTCATCACGCTGAAAGGCCGCCGCGTGCTGGGGCTTGCCGATTCGGTGCTCTTCGATCATTTGGCGAACGACGCGCTGCTCGACCTCGCCCCTGAGGCGGCCGAGCGTGTCTACGTCGGCAAGAAGAAAGCCGCTCACAGCCACAAACAGGAAGAAATCATCGCCATGATTGTCGAACGCGCGCGCGCCGGGCGCACGGTGGTCCGGTTGAAGGGTGGCGATCCGTTCATATTCGGACGGGGCGGGGAAGAAGTAGAGGCACTGGCCGAGGCGGGTATCCCCTATGAAGTGGTGCCGGGCGTGACGTCGCCGCTCGGCATCGCCGCCTATACCGGCGTCCCGTTAACGCATCGCGAACATACTTCCGTGGTGACGTTCGTCACCGGCCACAGCGTGGAGGGCATTGACTGGAGCAAGGTGGGCGCCTCGGAAACGCTGGTCATCTTCATGGGGCTGCACTTCATCGCCGATATCACGCGCGAGCTGCTTGCCTCCGGGCGATCCCCCGCGACGCCGGCGATGGCCGTCCGCTGGGGTACCCGGCCCGATCAGCACACGGTGGTCGGCACGCTGGGCACCCTGCCGGCATTGATCGAGGAGCATCGCCTTTTGCCCCCCGCCACCATCATCATAGGCGGCGTGGTTAGTCTGCGCGAGAAACTCAACTGGTATGAAAAACTGCCATTGTTTGGAAAGCGGATTGTGGTCACAAGGGCTAGGGAACAGGCCGGTGAGTTGAGCGGAAAGCTGCGCGCGCTGGGCGCGGATGTAGTGGATCTTCCGGTGATTGCGCTGCGGCCGCCCGATGACTACACGGCGCTGGATAACGCTATTGCGGCATTGGCCACATACGACTGGCTGATCTTCACCAGCACAAACGCGGTGGAATATTTCCTCCATCGGCTGGACCATTCCGGGTCCGACTTACGGGTGTTGCGGGCGAAGATCTGCGCCATCGGTCCGGCCACGCGCGCCGCGGTTGAGGCGCTGCATCTAAAAGTAGACGTGGTTCCTTCCAATTCGGCATCGGAGGGTATCGTCGATGCGTTCCGGGCCTATTGGATGAAGGGTGCGCGGGTGCTGCTGCCGCGTGCGGCCGCGGCCCGTGAAGTTGTGCCCGATGCGCTGCGCCAAATGGGCGCGCAGGTAGACGTGGTGGACGCCTACCGCAACGTGATTCCAGAAAACGCGGCCAGCCGCGCGAGCGAAATTTTCGCCATGTCCCGCAAGCCGGATTGGGTGACGTTTACCAGTTCCTCCACGGTCGAAAATCTGCTTGCCGTAGCGGGTGCGGCGGCACTCGCCGGAGTTCGCGTCGCCTCGATCGGGCGGGTGACATCGAAGACTGCCGAGGCTCACGGCTTGACCGTGAATTCGGAAGCGAAGGCGCCAAGCGTGGACGGTTTGATTGAAGCGATTCTGGAAGGGCTTGGGTAAGAATCAGCATCTCTGTGCCGCGATGCGGATATTCCGGTGCACCACAAGCGCGGTCTCATGCGCGGATTCGATGGCGCCATCCATCCAACCAGGCTGCCAGCGCGCCGTGTGTTCACCAGCGAAGTGAACGCGCCCCTCCGGTGTCCGGATCAGGGCCCCGTCGCCCTTGAAATGCCCGGTACTCGATTGCGCGCCACGCGACCAGGGCTGCTCGTTCCAGCAGAACGAGGTTGCGCTTTCGACCGCAATCGGGAATCCCGGAAAGATAGCATCCAGCCGCCTCGCTGTTTCGCGGATGCGTTCGTCCGCTCCCAGAGCGGCTAAGCAGCTTGCGGTCCCGTCCCGCGAGTACGCCACGATCAATGCCTTTTCGCCCTCACGGCCGTGCGTCAGATTCCAGACCTCTCCCACCGTGTCGGTAACGGCGAAGCCATTCAGGTTCAGGCTCGCAAGAAAGGTCTTCTTGACCTCGAAATAGGTGAGGCACGCTGACGCATAAGGCAGGGTTTCGACAACGGCCTTTTTCATCGGCGACAGCGGCGGTTGAATCGATATTTGGTCGAGGGCCGAAAATGGAACGGTACAAATCGCGTAGTCCGCTGACAGCGTATGCCGCCGGCGGCCTTCAGAGAATCTCACACGCACTCCAGTCTCGTCCTGCTCGATGAGCGATACCGGAGCGTTACAACTCAGCACGCCACCCAAGCCGCGTGCTAACGAGTACGGAAGCGCATCGGAGCCGCCCACGAACTTCCATGTACGATAGTCGTTCTCCTGTGCGAAGATCCACTGCTGCGTGGGAGAAAGATGAAGTGGGAGCTGCTTCGCCGCGACCGGCAACCCGGGCTTACGCACCATTCTCAATCCGGCGATATAGGCTACCGAGTTACCTGACTTGGGGTAGAACGGCGTAATATCGAGGGCCAGTCTCCTTGCATAGCTTCTGACGAAAAGGTGATCGTCACGGAACCGGAACCCGCCCGCGTCGCCGAACAATCCATTCTCGAACTTTCCCCGCAGAGTCTTGATCCGGCCCCCCGGCTGGTGATCGGCCTCAAGCACGGTTACCTTATGCCCCAGGTTTATCAGGCGATTCGCGGCGCTTAGTCCGGCAAGTCCGCCGCCGATAATTACAACGCTGCCGGGCTTCGCGGATCTACGGGCGAACCGTGCCCGAGTCTGGTCCAACGCGAATCGAAGTCTATTCCAAGGGAGCAACGCAGACGCGCTCACGCTCGACCTTCGCTATTGCGGCTGTGCCCGTAAAGTGCCATGCTGCAACGAAGTGTGCAGCCGATCCGGAGGAAAGTCAATAACACGGGAGGTACTGGAGAGGCCAGTACTCTTAGCGTTTACTTCGGCTTCGGCGGGTACTTATTGAACGACTTCTTGACCATGTCTTCGAGTTTGCCTTCAATCTTTGAAGCGTCGCTCTTTTCTTCGCGCGCAATCGCGCGCCAGACCAATGAGCGCGTGCTTGGGTCCCGCAGATCGATCACCAGCGTTCCCTCCGTATAAGGCACCCTCACAATCTGTGTCCCCCAGCCGCGCCAACCCGCCGGATACGCCTCGGTCTCCATTTTCCTGGCGGCGCCCAGTGTGTACCGGACATTAAGATCCGACGGGCCGGAAGGCACGAATACAAGCCCCTTTCCTTCCAAAGATTTCCGGATATCGGCGTCCAGCCTCTTTTGGATCAATTCGCTATTGAGCGACGGATTCTTGCTATTCAGCCGCCCGTCGCGGATGGCGAATGTTTTGAACTTTGCGAAGTCGACGGCTTCATCAGACTCGATTTCAACCTTTTGCGCGAACGCGGCGAGGGTGAAAAGCAGACTGAGGATAATGGTCTTCATAATGGACGAACTTAGCACAGATTCCGTCCCAATACAGATGACCGGCCGTCAGTTGGAGCGGAACGCCGCCAGCAGCTTGTCGTAAGTCACCGCCAATTCTTCCGGCAGCACCCGCGTCCCGGCAATCGCGGTCATGAAATTCACATCGCCCGGCCATCGCGGAAGCACATGCATGTGGAGGTGGCCCGCAATGCCCGCGCCGGCGCTCCCGCCGATGTTCATGCCGATGTTGTAGCCCGGAGCGTTGTAGGCTGTCCGCAAGCTCTTCTCCGCCATCTGCGTGATCTCAGCCAACTCAGTGAGCGTTGCCGCATCCAAGTCTTGCAGCGTCGCCACATGCCGATACGGCGCCACCATCAAATGCCCGCAGGAGTACGGAAAGATATTCAGCAGCACAAAATTGTATTGGCCCCGATAAACGATGTAATTTTCACGGTCCGCGGCTGCCGCGGATTTAGCGCAGAAGATGCACTCTTGGTTAGAGCCCGTCTTACTTACGTAGCCGTAGCGCCACGGACTCCACAGATGATCCATCAATCGAAAGCGTTATGCGCTCGGCGGAGCGTCGGGAACAACGACCGGTCCCGGAACGGCCGTGGACACATTCACCAGATCCTTCAACTCTTTACTCGGTTTGAAGTAAGGGATGCGTTTGGCGGGAACTTCCACCCTGGTGCCGGTTTTCGGATTACGTCCCACGCGCGGTTGGCGCTGGCGCGTGCGAAAACTGCCGTATCCGCGGATCTCAATTTTATCGCCCGCGCGAAGCGAACGGACGATGCTGTCAAAAATGGCTTCCACTATTACTTCCGAATCTTTGCGCGTCATTTCCACGACGCGGGAGACTTCTTCAATTAAATCGGCTTTGGTCATTGTTAGTTGCTCCTCCAGTGTATCCTGTCCTAACTAGCTTTCGCCGTGGCCCCGTACGTTGATGACTTCTTCAATCGTCATCGTGGCGGCTACCGCCTGCCGTTGATAGTCTTCCAGGCGTGTCCTTTCTTCATCCTCCGCGACGGCTTTGACACTCAGGCCGATCTTCTTCTCGGCCTCATTCATTTTGATTATCTTAAAGTCGAATTCTTCCCCGATCGGTAACAGCGAGTCGCCTTTCCTGCGCTGGCGAGTCACCGAAATTTCGGAATTGTGGCACAAGCCTTCCACTCCCGTAGCTAGTTCCACGAAGATCCCGAAGTTGGAAGCGCGGCACGTCCGGCCGCGAATCAGATCGCCCACCTGGTGCGAACGGAAGTCCATGCACCTTCGATGGAATCGATGAAGTGGTGCGAAGAGTTTTGTGAAGTTCCGAAATTAACTTCGTCGAAGACATAGAACTCTGCTTCTGGGGCGAAGAAAGCGGTATCTGCGATGCC